>DASUXU010000107.1:0-18196 GCA_036377735.1 Longimicrobiales bacterium | reverse complement strand
AGGCGCGACGACCGACGTAACGACCGGCTTCCCTTCCGTGACCGTGCCGGTCTTGTCGAGCACAACGGTTGTCACGTCCCCCGCCCTCTGGAGCGCCTCGCCGCCCTTGATCAGCATGCCGAGCTGCGCGCCCTTTCCCGTCGCGACCATCACGGCGGTCGGCACGGCGAGGCCCATGGCGCAGGGGCACGCGATGATGAGCACCGCGACCGCGGCCGCGAATGCACGCGCGAACGGCGCTGAGTCGGCAGCGATGAACCACACGGCAAACGTCGCAATCGCGACCTGTATCACGACCGGAACGAAGACCGCGCTGATGCGGTCGGCCATGCGCTGGATCGGCGCGCGCGAGCCCTGCGCGTCGCGCATCAGGCGGACTATCTGCGCGAGCACGCTGTCCTCACCGAGCTTTGTCGCGCGGTACGTCAGCGCACCGGTCCCGTTCATGGTTCCGCCGACGAGTGCATCGCCTGCGCCGCGGCTGACCGGCATCGATTCCCCGGTCAGCATCGATTCGTCGACAGCGCTGCTGCCGGCGATGACGACACCGTCGACCGGAATGCGCTCACCCGGCCGCACCAGGATCACGTCGCCCGACATCAGCTGTTCGACGGGAACATCGACCACGTCCGAGCCGTCGTCACCGCGCACAACACGGGCGAGCTTCGGCTGGAGGTCGGCAAGAGCGCGGAGTGCGGATGCAGTACGGCGCTTCGCTCGCGCCTCGAGCGCGTTGCCGAGCAGGATCAGCGCGGTAATGAAGATGACCGCCTCGTAATACACATCGGGCTGCAGGCCGCGCGACGTGAAGAACGACGGCGCGACCGTCGCAATGACGGAGTAGACGAACGCCGCACCGGTCCCCACGGCGATCAGTGTGTTCATATCCGACGAGTGATGACGGAACGCGGCCCATGCGCGGGTATAGAAATGGCGACCGGCCCACAGCATGATCGCGAGCGTGCCGATCAGCAGCGCGTACGACAGCGTCGCGCGCGGAATTTCGTATATCCAGGGCAGCACGCCACGGAGCGCGGGCGAGAGCGTGTGCATCGTCCACGCCATGAACGGGTCGCTGCTGCCACCCTGCGCGCCGGCGCCGTGCATGCCGCTCACCGGCTCCATCAGCGGCATGGACACGATCATCGCAACGACCGCGGCGCCCAGGCTGGCGAACGCCTTCGTCCGCAGCTCGCGGAACTCGCTTTCCTGCGCGGCATCCTGCGCCGCCTGCTCCTCGAACGCCGTGCGTCCCGGCGGCGCGAGCTCCGCGCCGTAGCCGGTGTTGCGGATCGTGCGCACCAGCGCGTCCGGCGTCGTCACCGACGGGTCGAAGCGTACGGTCGCGCTGCGCGTCATCAGGTTCACAGCCGCATCGCCGACACCCGGCTCCTTCTCCAGCGCGCGCTGCACTCTGCCCGAGCACGCGGCGCACGTCATGCCGCTCACCGGGATCGTCACCTTTGCGCCCGCCGTTCCCGTAGCCGACGCAACGGGTGCCGCGGCCGATGAATGCACTCGCTCAGACATCGGACGCCTCCACCACCAGCCGGCCACGCAGCATGCTCATGCCGCACGTGAATTCATATGTGCCAGGCTGCTGTGCAGGCAGATCGATCGCAGTCTTCTCGAACGGCGGCAGGAACCGCTTCACGCCGAAATCCGGAAAGACGACTTCCTCCGAGCAGCCCGCCGATTCCTGCCGGTCAAACGTCAGCCGGGCCGGCACGCCGGCGCGCAGCCGCACCGTCGCCGGGTCGTAACCGCCACGCACGGCGATCGTCGCCTCCTGCAATCCGCCGGCGGTCACACCCGCGGACATACTGCTCCGGCTCGCGACGAAGAAATACCAGTTTACCCACGCGATCAGCGCGACCGCGGCAAAGCCAACCGTGAAATCCATCCAGTCCATGAGACCCTCCCCTGGGGTTGGAAGATATATACCCCCTCCCCCTATCGCAAGGTCCCCTGGTCTTCTCGCTGGTTCGGCCGGTACCGTGGGGACGCGAGGCCGCGATGCGTGACGCGCCGAGGCGCCACCCAAGCGGACCTCACCTCGCCTCGGTGATTCCCATATCCCACGTCCAGGAACCGTCCGGCGGCCGTGCAACGAGTCCGACGCGTTCGAGGAGGACGTAGTGCGGCCGGCCCTTCCGGGCCTTTTTGTCGCCGGCGGTGAGCCGCATGACCTGTTCGGCATCGAGTTCGGCGGGCATGTCGCACGGCAGGCCGAGTGCGGTGAGCGCATCCGTCAAACGCACCGCGGTCCCGGCGGCGGTGACGCCGAACGACTCGCCGAGGGCGGCCTCTGCAATCATTCCCCTGGCGACGGCGTGACCGTGTGACATGCGGTAGTGGGTAGCGACCTCGAGCGCATGACCGATGGTGTGGCCGAAGTTCAGAATGGCGCGCTCGCCCTGCTCGAGCGGGTCCCGGTTTACGACGCCGGCCTTGATCTCGACGGAGCGGGTGATGAGTGCGGTGAGCGCGTCGGTGTCCGACTCGCCGAGCGCTGCGGCATGCCCGACAATCCAGTCGAGGTAATCAGCGTCGGCGATGGCGCCGTGCTTCACGGCCTCCGCCGCGCCTGCCATCAGGTCCGCACGCTCCTGCGTCCAGACGAGGCTTGGATCCATGATCACGGCGGCGGGCTGATGGAACGCGCCGACCGCGTTCTTTCCATGGGATGTATCAACAGCCGTCTTCCCGCCGATGGCCGCGTCGAGCATGGCGAGCAGCGTGGTGGGCACCTGTACGCAGGGAATGCCGCGCATGTACGTCGCAGCAGCGAAGCCGGCGAGGTCTCCGACGACGCCGCCGCCGAAGGCGATGACGCAGCCATCCCGTCCGATACCCAGGGCACCCATCTGCTCGAGCACGTAGCGCCAGGTGTCGATCGTCTTGTAAGGTTCACCCGCCGGGAACGAGATGCAGTCGACGGTAAGCCCGCTCTGCCTGAGCTCATCCAGCACGCGCATGCCGTGCAGCTCATTGACGAGGTCGTCGGTGACCAAAGCGTAACGCTCTGCGGGCGCGCCCTCACGAACATGCGAAGCGAGACGTGCGACTGCGCCCGGCGCCACGACAATGTCGTACGCCGACGCGGTCGGTACTGGCGGTGAGATGCGGATCGGTGTCATGGTTTCCAACCTATGCCGCGACCATTCGCGGCGACATGGCCCGTACCCTGCAACCCGATGGATGGATGCTGAACCCGGTCGAGACCCAGAGCCCTGCGCCACAGGCGTCGCCGAATCCTCCATTCGAAATCGGTGTGTATGCGTTCGCGGAAGTGACGCCCGATCCGGTCACGGGCCGCCCGGTGGATCCGGCCGACCGCCTGCGGGACCTGATCGAGGAAGCGGTGCTGGCGGACGAGCTGGGGCTGGACGTGTTCGGCGTAGGTGAGCACCACCGTCCGGAGTATGCGGTGTCCACGCCGGCCGTCGTGCTAGCTGCGGCTGCGGCGCGCACGAAGCGCATCCGTCTCACGAGTGCGGTCACGGTCCTCAGCTCGGACGACCCGGTGCGTGTGTTTCAGGACTTCGCCACGCTCGACCTGTTGTCGTACGGACGCGCCGAGATCATGGCGGGGCGCGGCTCATTCATCGAGTCGTTCCCGCTTTTCGGCTACGACCTCCACGACTACGACAGCCTGTTCGCCGAGAAGCTGGACCTGCTGCTGAAGCTGCGCGCGAGCGAGAAGGTGACGTGGTCCGGCGCGCACCGCGCGAGCATTGCGGATCTCGGTGTCTATCCACGCCCGTTGCAGAATCCGCTGCCCGTGTGGCTCGCGGTCGGCGGCACACCGCAGTCGGTGGTGCGTGCCGGCACGCTCGGCCTTCCGCTCGCGCTCGCGATCATCGGTGGCCTGCCGGAACGCTTCGCACCCGCGGTCGACCTCTACCGCGACAGTGCGCGCCGCGCCGGTCATGACCCCGCGACACTTCCCGTCAGCATCAACTCGCACACTTTCCTGGCGACGAATTCCCAGGATGCCGCGGACGCGTTTTTCCCGCCTTACGCTGCGACCATGACGCTGATCGGCAGCGAGCGCGGCTGGGGCGCGGTGACGCGCGAGCAGTTCGAGGCATCGCGCTCGCCGCGCGGCGCACTCGTCGTCGGCAGCACGCAGGAAGTCATCGACAAGATCCTCTTCCAGCACGAGATCTTCGGCCACCAGCGCTTCATGGCGCAGCTCACGGTGGGAACAATGCCGCATGCGACGGTCATGCGCGCAATCGAGCTTCTCGGTACCGAAGTGGCGCCGGTCGTCCGCCGCGAGATCGCGAGCCGCACCTCTCGCCCGTCGAACGCGGGCTGATTAAACTCCCCGCCCCGAATACACATCTCCCGCGGAAGGGCACAACATGGCGGATACAAAGGTTCGAGTCGTCATCATCTATACGGCGCAGCCGGCCAGGGTCACGGACGGCCTGGCCGCCCTGCAGGACATCGTCACGACCGTTCTCGAGCACGAGACCGACTGCCTCGACATCACGATCCATCAGGACGTGGACGACGCGACGAAGTTCCTCCTGTTCGAGACCTGGACATCGAAGGCTGCATTCACCGGCGAGCACATGAAGACGCCCCACATCCAGGCGTTCATGCAGAAGGCCGCATCGCTGTTCACGGGCCCGCCGGCGATTACGTTCTGGCGTGACGTCTGACAGGCACCGTAGCCGCAGAGGCCGGTGGTGTCCAGCAGTCTTCAGTGGCCGAGGATGGAGTCGATGAGGGACTGCGCCTCGCGCTGGATGCGCGCGAGGTGTGATGCGCTGACGAAGCTTTCGGCGTACAGCTTGTAAACGTTCTCCGTGCCGGACGGCCTGGCCGCGAACCAGCCGCGCGCCGTTTCAACCTTGAGGCCGCCGATCGCGGCACTGTTGCCCGCAGCGTGCGTGAGCTTCGCAGTGATGACGTCGCCTGCGAGAGCGTCCGCCGTCACGCTCTCCGCGGAAAGACCGAGCAGCGCCGCTTTCTGCGACGGTGTGGCGGGCGCGTCCGTTCGGGCATACCACGTGGCGCCGAGCTCCTCCACGATGTCCGCGTAGAGCAGTGCAGGATCGCGGCCCGTAGCCGCGGTCATCTCGGCCGCGAGCAGCCCGACCACGATGCCGTCCTTGTCCGTCGTCCATACGGCGCCATCCCGACGCACGAGCGTCGCGCCCGCACTCTCCTCGCCGGCAAAACCCAGCGATCCATTCATCAGGCCGTCGACGAACCACTTGAACCCGACGGGCACTTCCATCACAGTGCGGCCCGCTCGTTTCGCGACGCGATCGATCATGCTGCTGCTCACGATCGTCTTGCCGATCCCCATCTCCGCAGCCCATTTCGGCCTGTGTGTGAACAGGTACTGCGCGCATACGGCGAGGTACGCGTTGGCGTCGAGGAGTCCGCCGGAGCGGGTGACAATGCCGTGGCGGTCGTGGTCCGTGTCGCACGCCCACGCCACGTCATACTTCTTCCGGAGTGAAAGAAGCTGTTTCATCGCGTGCGGCGATGACGGATCCATCCGGATCCTGCCGTCCCAGTCCAGGCTCATGAAGCGGAACGTCGGATCGACAGTCGTGCGCAGAACCTCGATCGGCACGTTGTAGTGATTCGCGATCTCCGGCCAGTAGTGCACGCCCGCGCCGCCCAGGGGATCGACGGCGAGCTTGAGGCCGGACGCACGGATCGAATTGAAGTCGATTGCGGCGGACAGGTCGGTCACATACTCGAGCAGGTAGTCGTGCTCGTGCGTCGTCCCCGCACCGCGCGCAACGCGGTATGCCACTCGCCGGACGCCCTGCAGCCCACCGTCGAGAATGCGGTTGGCCTCGTCCTGAATCCACCTGGTTGCCACGCTGTCCGCCGCGCCGCCATGCGGCGGGTTGTACTTGATGCCGCCGTCCAGCGGCGGGTTATGCGACGGCGTAACGACGATGCCGTCTGCATGGCCGAGGCGCCGGCCGAGGTTGTAGGCGAGAATTGCGTGAGACACCGCGGGCGTGGGCGTGTAGCCGTCGCGCATGTCAACCATCACGTGCACGTTGTTGGCCGCGAGCACCTCGAGCGCAGTGCGGCCGGCGGGCTGTGACAGGGCGTGCGTGTCAATGCCAAGAAACAGTGGTCCGGTTACACCGTTGCGCACGCGCCAGGCGGCGATGGCCTGCGTGATCGCGAGGATGTGCGCTTCATTGAACGAGCCGTCGAGCGCGGAGCCGCGGTGCCCGGACGTGCCGAATGTGACGCGCTGCGCGGGATCGGACAGGTCGGGCTCGCGTTCGTGGTACGCGGCGAGCAGTGCATCGATGTCCGGGAGCGGCTGGGAATCCGCGGGCCTGCCGGCCAGCTCGTGCAGCCGCATCAGGCCATTGCCTCTTTCACCCATTTCCGCTCTTCACCCAGCCACTCCGGGTGCTTCGCTGTCGCATCGAAGATCGACGACGTCTTGAACAGCTCGAACGCGCCCGTTGCCGCGAAGTCCGCCGTGCGCGTCAGGATCTCGCTCCTCTCGGCCTCACTCATCGGCTCGAAGTTCGACACGACGTCGATCGCCTGGTCGAGCAGCGGCAGAGCGTCGATGCCGGTTATCACGACGGACGTCGGAAGCGACAGTGCGTAGCGCAGGCATTCCACGGGCGTGACCGCACCTGACTTGAGCAGGACACCGCCGCCCATGCTCTTCATGCCGAGCACACCGATCCCCTGCTCGACCAGCCCTGGCAGCACGAGCTTCTCGAAGCTTCGGAAGTGCGCGTCCATGACGTTGAGCGGCATCTGCACGGCGTCGAAATGGAATCCCCGGGCGCGCGCGAGGTCGAGCATGGTGAGATGGATGTGCGGGTCCTTGTGGCCGGTGAAGCCGATGTAGCGCAGCTTGCCGGCCTGCTTCGCCTCGATCAGCGCGGCGTTCGCACCGTCCTCGTCGAAGATGCGGTAGGCATCGTCGTAGCGGATGACCTCGTGGTGCTGCACGAGGTCGATGCAGTCGGTCTTGAGGCGGCGCAGCGATTCGTCCAGCTGCTTCGTCGCATCCTTCTTCGATCGCCCGTCGATCTTCGTCATGAGGAATGCGCGCTGCCGGTAACCATCCTGCAGCGCCTTCCCCGCCCGCCTCTCGCTCTCGCCCTCGCCGTAGTCCCAGGAGTTGTCCAGGAAATTGATGCCGCGATCGATTGCAGTCCGGATGATCCGGATCGCGACCGCTTCGGTCACATTCTCCTGGCTGATGTGGGATCCGCCGACGCCGATCGCGGATACGCGCTCACCCGTCCGGCCGAGCGTGCGGTACTGCACGCTGTGGCCCGTTTGATCCTGCTCCACGATACCTCCCTGTCGCCGCCGTTCCACTCGTGCGGAACGATCACGCCTGCGTGATACGCAAGAGTGTTGCCTTACCCGGCCTGTCGTGAGGATGGCGATTGCGAGAGGTGCGGTCCGGAGATGGCCTCAGGAGCGGCGGCGGGTCAGGCCTTCCTGTGCGGTCGACGCGATGAGCTGGCCGTTGCGGTTGTAGAGGAGGCCGCGCGTGAAGCCGCGCGCGCCGGCAGCGGCGGGGCTGTCCATGACGTAGAGATGCCACTCGTCGAAACGCACGGGGCGGTGGAACCACACGGCGTGGTCGAGCGTGGCGACCTGCATGCCCGGTGTGTAGATGGACACGGCGTGCGGCAGAAGCGCCGTCGCAAGGAGCCCGAAATCCGATGCGTACGCGAATACGGCCTGGCTGGCGAGCAGCTCGTTCGGCATTTCGCCGATGGCGCGCAGCCACAGCATGCGGCGTGGCGGCCGCGCGACCGGTGCGAACGGGTCGACTGGATCGACCGGACGGAAATCGATGGGCCGGTCCTGTGTCAGGATGGGGCGCAGCGCTTCGGGGATGCGGTCCGCATGCGCGCGCAGCAGCTCGAGGTCGGAGATCAGCTCCTCCGGCGGCGGCGCGTCCGGCATATCGACCTGGTGTTCCGGACCGTCATCCTCCACCACCTGGAACGACGCGGACATGTTGAAGATCGCGCGGCCGTGCTGGATCGCCGTGACCCGCCGGGTCGCGAAACTCTTACCATCCCGCAGCCGATCGACGAAGTAGACGATCGGCGCGTTCATGTCGCCGGGCAGGATGAAGTAGCCGTGGATGGAGTGTGCGACGCGGTCGGCGTCCACGGTGCGCTGTGCGGCCACCAGTGCCTGCGCGAGCACCTGCCCGCCAAAGACGCGGCCAGTCCCGATGTTCCGGTTCTGGCCGCGATAGATGTTCTCCTCGAGCGGCTCGATGTCGAGCAGGGTCAGGAGATCCCGGACGTTGTAGCTCACACCGTCGTCGCGAGGATCCCGCTGAGAAGATGATCGATGGCGTCGTCGGCGGAGTACTCGTCGCGGTCCTGGAGCATGCGGCGCACCGGCGAGAAGTCGTCGCCGCTCGTGAGCAGGGCGCGTTCCGGCCCGTCCTCACGCATCTGTGCGTGGCCCACGTTCGCCATGAGCGCGTTGCACAGACACTTCCGGCCCTGCGTCTCGTCGACCGTGCCGCCCTTGGCGACGTACGTGCCTACGGGTTCGGACGGACAGCGGTATTTGATCCGCGAACCATCCGCGTACGCCGTGCGCAGATAGCCCAGGTCACAGACGCGCTCCCGCTGCTCGTACAGGATCGGCATCGAGTTCGTGCCCTCCAGCTCCACGACCTTGAACGGGAACCCGGTCGGGGACGCCTTGGCATCCGTCCGCACGTCCACCTCACCGTTCCGCACGGTCTCCAGGACCTGGCGGCGCAGCGCCGGGTCGAGACCGCTCTCGTTCGCGTAGGCGAACAGTGTCCCGACCTGAACCCCGGCAGCACCCTTCGCCACGGCCTCCGCCAGATACTCCGGCGACGCAGCACCGCCGGCGATCCAGTAGGGCAGACCGTGCGATCCGATCTCCTCGAAGTTCGCTTCGTCGCGCTCGCCATAGATCGGCTCGCCGCGCTCGTTGTACTGGATCGCGCCGCGCGGCGGCGCGTTGTGGCCGCCCGCCGTGGGGCCTTCCACGATGAAGCCGTCGATGGCGCCCGTGGCCTTCTTGAGCAGCATGGCCGCCAGCGAATGCGACGAGATGATCGGCAGGAAGCGGGGGCGCTTGAGCTCGGGCGGCGAGCCCTCGAAGTGGGCCGCAGGATCGAGATGCAGGTCGGCGCTCTCCCCGCGCGGCAGACCCTCCACATCCAGCTTGATCCGGCCGGGCAGCTTCGCGGCGAACGCGTCCAGCACGCCCGGGATCTCGCGCGGGATGCCGGCGCCCATGAGGACGTAGTCCACACCGGCCAGCATGGCGCCGTACAGCGTGGCCAGGTTCGGCATCTGGACCTTGGTCAGCAGGTTCACACCGACCAGGCCGTCGTGTCCCTCCTTCGCCAGGTGAACCTCCACGAAGCTCGCCAGCATCGTGATCTGCTCGCGCGCCCGGGAAACGTTCTGCTGCCACATCGGGAGGAGCTTGTACTGCTTCCCCGGCGGCAGGCCGTCCGGCAGGAAAAACCGGCGCAGCGCCTCGGCGCTCACCTCCGGCAGCGGGAAGTGCTCCATCGCACGGCGGAGGTGGCCCCCGATGTCGCCATCCTGGAGCCGGCGCACGAAGAGAGTATCAATGCATGTACCCGATACGACGCCGAGCTGACCGCGCAGCGACACTGCCCGCGCCAGTCGCCAGTTCGAGACGCCGATACCCATTCCGCCCTGGATAATATGCGGCATGGGGAGGATACCCTCTGCATTCATTGCGTTGCTCCAGATCGAGGAATGCCCGTACAGTGATATTGAATCAAAAACCGGACCGACCGTACAGGCCTGCGCGTCGGATCACAGAATGACGCCACGGCAAGGCGCTAAGAATCTCCTCCACAGAGGGGGTTTGTCAATCTTCCCGCTCTACGGTAACCCGTGACTGCAGACGCAGATGTGATCATTGTCGGTGCCGGACTCGCCGGTCTCGTCGCCGCGGCGGAGCTCATCGATGCCAACCGCCGGGTTCTTATACTCGAACAGGAGCCCGAAAGGTCATTTGGCGGCCAGGCCTTCTGGTCCCTCGGCGGCCTCTTCCTGGTCGACAGCCCGGAACAGCGCCGCCTCGGCGTAAGTGACAGTCGGACCTCAGCTTGGGAAGATTGGGTCAGGACCGCGGGATTCGACCGGCCGGAGGACGAGTGGCCCCGGAAATGGGCCGAGGCATACGTGGACTTCGCCGCGGGCGAGAAGCGCGCCTGGCTGCACCAGCGCGGACTCCGCTTCTTCCCAGTGGTCGGCTGGGCCGAGCGCCGCGGCCATCCCGTGACCGGCCCGGGCAACAGTGTCCCGCGCTTCCACGTGACGTGGGGCACGGGCCCGGGGGTACTGGCGCCATTCGTCGCCCGTGTACACGAGGCCGTGGCGGCGGGCCGCGCGGAGGTCCGGTTCCGGCACCGGGTCACCGCGCTGAGCGTGACCGGTGGACGGGTGGACGGCGTGGCGGGGGAGGTGCTGGAGCCGAGCGACGCCGCGCGTGGCAAGCCGAGCAGCCGTCGCATAGAGGGTTCGTTCCGTCTGCATGCGGCTGCGGTGATCGTGAGCTCGGGCGGTATCGGCGCGAATCACGACCTGGTGCGCGAGCTGTGGCCTGCGCGGCTCGGGTCACCGCCGCGCGAGATGCTGAGCGGCGTGCCGGACCACGTGGACGGCCGGATGCTCGAGGTCGCGCGGCAGGCCGGCGGCACGATCATCAATCCGGACCGGATGTGGCACTATACGGAGGGGATAGCAAACTGGGCGCCGATCTGGACGGGCCACGGCATCCGGATCCTGCCGGGCCCATCGTCGCTGTGGCTGGACGCGACGGGCGTGCGCATCCCCGCGCCGCTGCATCCGGGTTTCGACACGCTGGGCACGCTCGCGCACATCATGCGGACAGGGTACGACTATTCGTGGTTCATCCTGACGCAGCGGATCATCGAGAAGGAGTTCGCGCTGTCCGGCTCGGAGCAGAACCCGGACATCACAGGAAAGAGCATGCGACGCGTGCTGTCACGCGTGCTGCCGGGTGCGCCGCCGCCGGTGGAAGCATTCAAGCGTCACGGCGCGGACTTCGTCGTGGCCGAGAACCTCGGCGATCTGGTGCGCGGCATGAATGCACTGACGCCCGAGGCGCTGCTCGACGTGCGGTCGATCGAGCGCACGATCATCGAGCGCGATGCGAACGAGGATGACGCGCAGCAGTGTGCGATCCGCCAGGCGAGGCGGTACGTGGGGGACCGGTTGATTCGTGTCGCGCGGCCGCACGCGCTGCTCGATCCCGCAGCCGGCCCGCTGATCGGTGTGCGACTGCGCATCCTGACGCGCAAGACACTGGGCGGTCTGCAGACGGACCTGGAGAGTCGCGTGCTGCGCGCGGACGGACAGCCGCTGCCCGGTCTCTATGCAGCCGGTGAAGCTGCGGGCTTCGGCGGCGGCGGCATGCACGGCTATCGCGCGCTGGAGGGGACATTCCTGGGCGGCTGCATCTTCTCGGGTCGCGCGGCGGGCCGCTCCGCCGCCTCTGTCACGCGGTAACGACTGCGCTTTACGCACTGCGGGCCCGCGTCGCTTGCCACGGGCGCCCCGCAAACCGTACTCTCCGATACCGCGACATTCCTGATCAACCCGATGACGAGCTGAGTTTCATGCGACGGCTTACCGTGCTCTCCCTGATCGCGCTCGCCCCCCTGCTCTCCGCGTCGGTCGCGGAAGCACAGCGCGAACCTGTCTACACGCGTGCGGACACGCTGCGCGGATCGAACGGCCCCGCGCGTTCGTGGTGGGACGTGACGTTCTACGACCTGCACGTGAAGGTGAGCCCGCGTGACAGCAGCATCGCGGGTTACAACGGGATCACGTACCGCGTGCTGCGTCCTCACAACGAGCTGCAGTTCGATCTGCAGGTCCCGCTCGTGGTGGACAGTGTGGTGCAGAGCGGCCGTTCGCTGAAGTACCGGCGGGACGGCAATGCGTTTTTCGTCGCGCTCACAGATCCGCAGGCGGCGGGCTCCACGCGCACGATCACGGTCTACTACCACGGCAAGCCTGTGCCGGCTGCGAGGCCGCCATGGGATGGCGGTCTGATCTGGCGGCAGGACAGCCTGAAGAACACGTGGGTGTCGACTGCGAACCAGGGGATCGGCTCCAGCATCTGGTGGCCGAACAAGGACATCGACACCGAGGAGCCGGACAGCCAGCGCATCGCGATCACGGTACCCAACCCGATGATCAACGTGTCGAACGGCCGGCTGCGCAGCACCACACCCAATGCCGACGGCACCACGACGTACGAGTGGTTCGTTACCAGCCCGATCAACAGCTACGGCATCTCGATCAATGCCGGCAACTACGCGCATTTCCAGGACACGTACCAGGGCGAGAAGGGCACGCTCACGCTCGACTTCTATCCGCTCGCGTATCATCTCGATGTGGCACGCAGGCACTGGCAGGAAGTGAAGCCGATGATCGCGTGCTTCGAGAAGTGGTATGGCCCGTATCCATGGTATGAGGACGGCTACAAGCTGGTGGAGTCACCGCATCTCGGCATGGAGCACCAGAGCGCGGTGGCGTACGGCAACCAGTTCCGCATGGGCTACAGCGGTCGCGACCTGTCGGGCACCGGTCACGGTTTGAAGTGGGACTTCATCACGATCCACGAGAGTGCGCACGAGTGGTGGGCGAACAACGTGACGGCTGCGGACCGCGCGGACATGTGGCTGCACGAGAGCTTCGCCAACTATTCCGAGGCGATCTACACAGAGTGTCAGGAAGGCAAGAAGGCGGGGGCGGAATACGTCATCGGCAGCCGTCGCAGCATCAACAACGACGAGCCGATCATTCCTGCCTTCGGTGTGAACGCCGAAGGCTCAGGGGACATGTATCCGAAGGGCGGCTCGATGCTCCATGCGATCCGCACCATCATCAATGACGACGAGAAGTGGCGCAACATCCTGCGCGGGATTCAGAGCACGTTCGCGCGCAGGACGGTGCCCGGGATGGAAGTGCGGAAGTATATCTCGGATAAGGCGGGCATCGACTTCAGCCACGTGTTCGAGCAGTACCTCGAGACGACCATGGTGCCGGTGTTCGAATACCGTATCGCGAACGGCCGGATGACGTATCGCTGGACGAGTGCGGTGCGCGGCTTCGACATGCCGGTGGACGTGCAGCTCGGCGACGCGGCGGGTTGGACCCGCATCCAGCCCACCACGCAGTGGAAGAACATGGCCGTCACCATCCCCGACACGGGAGAGGTGAAGGTCAGTCCGGACTACTACGTCGCGGTGATGAAGCAGCCGTACTAGACCAGGACGCCTCGAAGGCTGCGAAGTCCCGCTCGAGCTGCGCCAGCAGCCGGGACTTCGTGGCCGGGTCCGCGAAAGAATATCGCAGTGAGTTTTCCGCCAGCCTCTTCAATGCTGTGTAGCTGATCCACTGGTCCTGGACAGCGCGCAGGTACTCATGCGTCATGTCCGAGCGTGAGACGCCCTCGTCATCGGTCGCGAGTGCCACCGGTACGCCGTACTGCATGTACAGGTGCAGGGGATGCTCCCTGCCCTCTATGCCGAGTATGCCGGCGTTGCTGGTGAGCGCGATCTCGACCAGGATGCTGTCGCGCGCCATCTGCTGAAGCAGAGACACAGCCGAATCCTCGTGCGCGATGTCGACGCCATGCCCGATACGGCTGGCGCCAGCGACGCGCACGGACTCGCGGATGTGGAAGCGGAGGCCTTCGGGCGGCACGAGTCCGGGCGCGAGCTCGCCCGCGTGCAGCGTGAACCGCACGGCTGGATAGAGTGGCCGCAGCGCCTGGATCATCCGCATCTGCTGTCGGAAGTCCCGCATCGCGACCATGTCGTCCTCGGGCTGCACCATGTTGAACCCGACGACGCGC
Source organism: Longimicrobiales bacterium (assembly GCA_036377735.1). Lineage (GTDB taxonomy): Bacteria > Gemmatimonadota > Gemmatimonadetes > Longimicrobiales > RSA9 > DASUXU01. The sequence goes on along the minus strand of DASUXU010000107.1, from coordinate 4,285 downwards.
GGATCCGACGCGGCCATCTCGAACGCCGCGACCAGGTGCGCGAACACCTGCTCCGGCGGAATCGCGCGGAGCACCTGGTACAGCACGCGCACCTCGACATTGCAGCCCGGGTCCGGCGACGCGGTCGCGCAGCCGAGCGCTGCGCGCTGCCGCGCGAAAATCGTGTCGAGACGACGTGACGCATTCGCCACCGAGTCGCGCAGGCCAGCCTGCAGCAGCCGGTCACGGGTCCGCATCAGATCGGCATCGAGACCGGTCGCACGGCCGAGCGCGCTCGCGCCGCTGCCGCTCGGTGTCCACATCAGCTCGAGATAGCTCACGTTTCCCGCAGCCGCGCGCGCTGCCACCTCGGCGAGCATGTCCGCCGTGCGCGCCGACCCCGACGCCAGGCCGAACTTGCCGAACGTGTCGAAGAACTGGTCGTGGCCGTTCTGCTCCTTCGCCGGATGCCAGTTGCGCATCGACCAGGCATCGATGACGTCCCCGTAGAGCGTCCCGTTGTTGAGTGCGTCACTCGCTGCGATACGGCCGTCGCGGTCGCAGGGCGGACGAACGAGTGTGAATGTCGCAAGCTCGATGCACGTGCCGTCCTCCGCCGCCCAGCGCAGGAACGTCTCCGCGTATACGGCACCAGACAGGTGGCTGTGCAGGTCTCCGCCCTTCGGCATCTGCCGCAGGAACAGCGCGAGTTTGACAGGGTCGTTGTGGATCGAGGCGAGATACGCAGTCGTCGCCTGTTCGGCGCTGCGAACGTCCGTCGTCAACGGAACGACTACACCGGAACGCGCCGCGCAGGCGGTCGAAAGTGCTGCCATGATCAGCAGCGACGTACGTCTCAAATAAAGGCGTGTGATCATTTCCCCTGCTCGATCCGCACGGTCATACGTTCCATGCCCGCACTCGAAGTTCCGGCGTCGACGACCCTCACCCCGGGCCGCCCACCGATGTCAATCAGCTCGACACGCATCGTCCGACCCGTCCTGGCCGATGCAATCTGGCGCATCGCGGCCGCGAACGCGTCGGCTGACGCCGCGTCATCCCAGATGGTGTGCCACACGAATACACGCTCGTTCCGATCGTTCTCGAGGAGGCGATAGCGGTCGCCATCCCATCCGTTCGCCTTCGCGCGCGCGGCCGCACCCAGATGGTGGCCCAGGAGGATGGCGGTCTCCAGCTCGCCAAACGTGTCCTCCCGTCGTATGCGCCATCCCTCTGGCGGCACGGCGTCGAAGCGAAGCTCGGTCGGCGCATCGCGCTCGCGAACGAACTTCGCCACCGGGTGCAGGATCTGCTCCGTGGACTGCGGCAGCGCATTGCCGATCGGTGCAACATGCCCGGCCGAGTCCTGAGACCATACGGAGTGCACGAAGTCCGCGCCGCCTACGTAAGGGAACATCAGCGTTTCACGGACGATGGCGGGTGCGCGGCCGAACACGGGGAACTCCGGATCCGGCGCCTCCAGCCCCTGCCTGAGCTGCGCGGCCGGATTCGGCAGCGCCGCCGGATTCAGCTCGCGCTTCTCCGCGTCTTCCGCGAGCAGCGCGAACATCACGATGGTGGCGTGTCCCTCGAGCGCCGCGTGTGCGGCCGCCTGCCGATCGCTGCCGCGTCCGGACGAAATGAGCGAGTCCACGTTGGTGTGCTGGTCCTGGAGCGCGTGCACCAGCTCGTGCGCGAGCACCGGCCGCAGTGCGGACGGCGACGTGCCCTCCAGCACATACATCGTGCGGGTACCGGGATCGTAGTAGCCCACGACCTGCTCGGCATACAGATCGAGGAGCAGCGAATGCAGGTCGAGGGTGTCGGGAATCAGGCCGAGGAGCGCATACGTGTCGTGCAGGCCGCTCAGCTCCTCCGGCGGCATTTCCTCCGCGAGGCGCTGCACCACGTATGCGCGGATCGCCGTTGCATCCTGTGTCCGGATAGTGAACGGTTTCGTGGCACGCAGTCCAGAAAGCCGCTCGAGCGACGGCCTGAGCTCTTCCGCCAGCGCCTGCACGCTGGCGGCAGCGACGGCATCGCGGCCGCCGCCACCCTTGTCACGACATCCGGGGAGCAGCAGCGCCGCAAAAAGCCAGGTGAGAGATGCGCTACGCATTTGCATCCGGATCGATCGGCACTGCCTCCTGCTCCGCCACTGCGCTCAAGCCGTCTGCAACCAGCACTCCGGTGCGCGGATCGACCAGGCCCGGTGCCACTTCATGGAGTGGCCGAAGAACGAAGGCGCGCTCGTGCGCGCGAGGGTGCGGAATGCTCAAGCGCCCATCATCCACGATCAGGTCGTCATAGAACAGGATGTCGATGTCGATCAGGCGTGGACCATTGCGGAAGGTCGGGGTGCGGCCCATGTCCCGCTCGATCTCCTTGAGCCTCGTCATCAGCTCGGCGGGCGGCAGCGCGGTGCTGGCGCGCACCACGAGGTTCCAGAACGGCGGCTGGTCCGCGTACCCTACGGGTGCGCTCTCGTAAATTCGCGAGACGCGCGTGATGCGCGCGAGGTGTGAGATCGCGCGCAGCGCCCGATCGATGTTGGCGTGACGATCGTCCAGGTTCGTGCCGATCCCCAGATGGACGATGGGCACATTCAGTCCGTGAAGTGGACGCGCACGTACTGCCGCTTGCCACGCCGGACCATGATGCTCGCGTCCGGCGTCGCGGCAACGCGCGCATTGCGATCGCCGGCTGTCGCCTCGTCCACCGCGATCGCGCTCTGCCCGATCAGCCGCATCGCCTCACTGTTCGACGCGGCGAGGCCGGCAGCCACGAGCAGGCCCGGCAGCCAGACCCCGTCCGGCGTCGCCTTCAGCCGTTCGTCCGCCAGGGACAGCGACAGCTCCGGCACATCGTCCGGCGCTGCGTGCTCCTTGAACAGCCGGTCGAAATGCGCTTCGGCAGCGTCCGCGGCATCGGCGCCGTGATACAGCGTGATGATGTGACGGCCGAGCTCCCGTTTCGCGCGGTACGGCTCCCGCTCGATCAGCGCCTGCGCATTGGACGCGTCGGCGGCACTCAGGCCGGACGCGAGCGTGTACCATTCGGACAGCAGTGCGTCAGGGATCGACATCGTCTTGCCGAACATCTGCTCGGGCGCCTCGGTGATGCCGATGTAGTTGTCGTAGGACTTCGACATCTTCGCGTCGCCGTCCGTGCCGCGCAGCAGCGGCATGATCAGCGCAACCTGCGGCTCCTGGCCGTACCTCTCCTGGACGGTGCGCGCGACCAGCAGGTTGAACTTCTGGTCGCTGCCGCCCAGCTCGACATCCGCCTTCAATGCGACGGAGTCATACGCCTGCATGAGCGGATACATGAATTCGGAGACGGAGATGGCCTTGTGCTCGGCGTAGCGCTTCGCGAAGTCGTCGCGCTCCAGCATCCGTGCGACGGTGTATGTCGCGGTGAGCTCGAGCAGGTCCGCGAGCTGCAGCGGTGCGAGCCATGACGAGTTGTATTCGACGCGCACGCGCTTCAGGTCCAGCAGCAGCCCGGCCTGCTCCGCGTACGTCGCCGCGTTCGCATCGATCTCCTCGCCGGACAGCCGCGGCCGCGTCTCGCTGCGACCCGTCGGATCGCCCACTCGCGCGGTGTAGTCGCCCACGACGAAGATCACGTCGTGGCCCAGGTCCTGGAACTCGCGCAGCTTGCGGATCGAGACCGCATGACCGATGTGCAGGTCGGGACGCGTCGGATCGAAGCCCTGCTTCACGCGCAGCGGTTTGCGGTCCCGGATGCTGCGCTCCAGCTTCTTCACCAGGTCATCTTCCGGCACGATCTCCAGTGCGGCGTGCCGGATGACGTCCATCTGCTCGTTGACGGGCGGGAAAGATTTCATGGCGGGAAAATAGGCTCAGCTCTCCGTGCGCGCGATGCACGCCGCGCCGCGCGCCGCGTCGACGGGTTCCTGAAGCAGATCGATCCGCAGAGGCAGTGCCTGCACGGCGCTCCACGCACGCTCGCGCAACGGCCCGCCGGGTGCAATCAGTCCGCCCGTGAACGCCAGCCGGACCAGGTCCGTCCATGGACCGTTGCGCTCGACCGCGGCACGCACGAGCTCCGCGAGGTCGGAGGCGGCCTTTTCGACGATGCCCGTGGCGGCCGCGTCCCCCTGCTCCGCCGCGCGCGCCACGACTGGCGCGAGCCCCGCAATGTCCGCCTTGCTCGCGGCCGCGGCCCACGGCACCAGCTGCTCCGGCGTGGCGACGCCGATGGCCGACAGGATCTCGGTGCTCAGGAGAGTCGGCCCGATGCGGCCGTCGAACGCGCGCACCACGGCACGCAGCGCGGACAG
>DASUXU010000106.1:0-18149 GCA_036377735.1 Longimicrobiales bacterium | reverse complement strand
GGTTCTCGTACACCGTCAGATCATCCAGCAGGTGGTATTTCTGGAAGACGAAGCCGATGTACCGCTTGTTGAGCTCCACCCGTTTCTTGGGCGGCAGCGCATGGACCGCCTCCCCCAGGAACCAGTACTCGCCGGTCCAGGCGTGATCGAGCATGCCGAGGATGCCGAGCAGCGTGGACTTCCCTGCACCGCTGGGGCCCATGATCGTGAGGAACTCGCCATCCTGGATGTCGAGGTTCACGTTGCGGAGGACGTAGGTTCTGCCGGCCTTGGTCTCGAACCACTTCTCGATATTTCGCAGACTGACCATCATGGGCGTTTCGCTGGATTGAAGGGACATGATCTCGCGATGTGTTCCAGAGCCGGGGTATTGGAAACACCGTGCCTGCCCATGATCGCCGGTTTCGCGTTGCGGCACAACCAGAGCGGGATGAGAACGGCCGCCCGGGCGAAAACCCGGGCGGCCGTCTGCGGGACGCGCGGTCCCGGATTCGACAGGTCGCGGTCAGCCAATGGCAAATACGATCGGGACCATCACCCATACTGCTATCGGTTTGTCCTGCATCTGGGCGGCCGAGAACCGCATCGCCGGCACCACCTTCAATGCCGCCTGGTCGAGCAGCGGGTAACCGCTCGATTTGTTCACCTGAAATTTGACCGTCCTGCCCTGGTCGTCGAGCAGAACCCACATCACGGTCGTACCACCGATTCCCGCGTCGCGCATTGCGGCTGGATATGCGCGCGCCACGGCGGCCGCCACGGTGTCCCGGTTCAGAAGGCGAGGCGCGACTGACATCGGTGTGAAGACCGGCCCGTTCTCGAGCGCTACGACCGAGGGCGTCGGTGGCGGCGTGTCGATTACCGCCACCGCAACGCTCGGAACCTGCGGTTTCTGTGAAACCCGCGGCGCGGGTGAGGGCACACTGCCCGACGGCGGCACGATCTTCGGCGGAGCCGGCTTGGGCGCCGCCTTCGGCCTCGGCGCAGTTGCGGCGGGTGACGCAGTCTTCGGTGCGGGCGCGGGCGCGGGCTTCGATACCCCTGGCGTCGGGGGCGCCGGGGCCGCCAGGCGCGGCGCTGCCGGCACGGCGGTCGGCGGTGCTGGCGGCGGGGGTGGTGCTCCGTCGCGTAGCGCCGGGGGCGAAGCAGTTGCAGCGGTCGCCGGAGGCGGAACTGGCGCGGGCGGTGCCGCCGGCACGGGCGGCGCGGGTGGCTGACCCGGCACGGCGTCGTACGTCGACGGGGCAGACAGCGCGGATGCGCCGTTGCCGAACCTGACGTTGAACGAGACCCACATGCCGACCTTGCGACCATCCACGACGGCCGGCGAGAACCGCATTACGTTTGCAAGCCGCTCCACCGCGTCATTGAATGCGGACGTCGCATCGTCGGATGGCGCACTCTCGGCGCGGCCGGTCGTATCGATGTAGATCCGCATCATACCGGTTGCATTGACTCCGCTCTGCTTTGCTGCAGCAGCGAGCACGTCTTCGCGGTTGAGCAGGCGGGGACGCACCGTGTCGCGCGCGGCCACCCGGATCGCCAGCGTGCCACCCGCGGCGTCGCCGGCCGCGGCGGCCGAAGCGGCACCCGAAGCGCCACTCGAAGCGGCACCCGAAGTGCCACCCGAAGCGCCACCCGAAGCGCCCCCAGCCTCGCCCGCACTGCCCGCATCACCCGCATCACCCGCATCATCGAACACCACGGCATTAGGGGAGTGGAGCGGGCTCTTCGCGGCGTAGGCGCCGCCTGTCAGCAGCGCCGCCAGCGCGACCAGCCCCAGCGCGCGCGGCGTTCTCGTCTGTCCGGGCCATTCCGCCATGCGTCGTATCCTCCGTTCCAGCTGTGATCGTGGCTCCACGAGTGTGGACAGGGCGAAGCCGCCGCCGGAGCGGCGACGACCGACTTCCAGCAGCACCGCGCCGTAGCGGACGGGATCGGGATTCTGTGCAAGCACGCGCGCGTCGCAGTCCAGCTCGATCGCGAGACGGAGACGGCGCACCATCAGCCACATGAAGACGTTCCATGGCATGAGTGCCGCCAGCAGAACGGCTGCGAGCGTGACACGCGGATCCCATGCGCGCAGATGCTCGCGCTCGTGTAGCAGCATCAGAGACCGCGCGCGTGACTCCAGCGCCAGCACCCAGCGCGGCAGCACGATCGCCGAGCGCATTACACCGAGCGCCGCGGGACCCGTGTCGTCAGACAGCAGCACGGGAACTCCATCAACAGAGGATGAGATCCACGTCCGGCGGGCGCGCGTCAGCCGTGCGTACCCGTATGCGACGAACAGCAGCACCGTCAGCGTCGCTGCGCACCACAGCAGGAGGCCGGGGTGGAATGGCAAAGCCGACGGCAGCGCGCGTCCGGCGTCGCCAGGACTGATCACCGTAACCGCGAAGTCCTGGACCGCGGCAGGAGCCGGCGCCGGGAGCACCACCGGCCGGAAATACGACACGATCGGGATCAGCACGCTCGCGAGCAGCGCCGCGAGCCACGCATGACGGCCGCTGCGACCCGCCGCGCGCGCGCCCGTCTCGAGCGCGTGAGCACCCAGCGCCAGCACACCCGATACAGCCGTGCAGTACAGAACCCACCATAGCACAGCGCTCATGCGTCACCTTCGCTTTCCAGCCGCTCCGCGAGCAGCTTCTGCATGGCCTCGATCTGCTCCGGCGTCAGGTCCCGCTCACTCACCAGGTGCGTCAGCAGCAGCTCCGGCGAGCCCGCAAACACCTTCCGCAGCAGACGTCGCACCGCACTGGCACCCGCCTGCTCACGGTCCACCAGCGCGTGGTACCGGTACGCCCGCCCTTCCTCCGCATGGCCGACGTGTCCCTTGTCCTCCAGCGTCCGCAGGATCGTCAGCACCGTCGTATACGCCAGCGGGTCCGCCAGCTGCGACTGCACCTCCGCCACCGTCGCACCCGAGCTCTCCCACAGGACGTTCATCACGTCCAGCTCGCGGTCCGTGAATGTGATGTCCATGCCACCCCCCGCCGGTGAAAACTAGTCTTCTAGTTGACGGTAATCCCGGCCTCTCGTTCTGTCAACTAGGATCATAGTTGCCAGCAACGCCACGTGCTGCTTGACTGGCGGTAAACCTGCCCGGACCTTGGGTACGCGTGTTTCCCCTTGTCGAGGCGTCGAGCGCTATTTGAGCCAGGCTGATAGCACCCCGGAATCGGGGGCCCGTCGGGAGCTGAGCGATTTCCTGCTGGAGTTTGGTGTGGCGCTGAACCGCCACGCAATCTATCCGGCGGGTCATCCATCGCTGCGTGACTCGGAGCGGCAGGTGCTGGAGCGGCTGCGGCCGCTGATGTCGACGCGTCCCTCGGTCTCGATCGGAGTTGCCCGTCGCCAGCTGGTGATCGAGGGCGTTGCGACGGACGAGGGCCATCCCGTGCTGCGCGCGGTGGCTGAGCGTCTTCACCGTCAGCACGTCGGCGCGGTGACGCTGTCATCCGGTGTGACGGAGGAAGAGCTGCGGTCGGTCCTGCGCCTGATTGCGGTGGAGGCAGAGCAGCGCGCGGAACCGCTGGGTCTGGGTGCCGCAGAGGCGCTCCGCGCCTGGCCGCACATCCGTCTCTATCCGATGACGTATGACCAGCTGGCGCTGGTGCCGGATGAGGAAGGCGACGGCGGTCCCCCGACCGAAGATGGCGCGGCCGCGCAGCTGTGGCTGGGTCTGGCGCGCGCTGCTGTCGCCCTGGAATCCTCTCCCGGCTCGAGCGCGGGCGATGAGGCGGAGCCTGCGGAGCTCGGCGTCGAGACGGTAGCGCGGGCGATCAACGAACATCCGGCTGCGCCGGCGTACGACCAGGTGATCGTGGGCCACCTGCTTCAGCTCGCGAGTCAGCTCCGCGGGACGGGCGGCAGTACGCAGTCCCCCGTAAGCCATCGCGTGTCGAAGCTGATCACTCAGCTGGAGCCAGACACACTGAGCCGTCTGCTGGAGATGGGCGGAGACGCGCGGCAGCGGCGCGCATTCGTGATGAATGCAACGGATTCCCTGGCGACGGATGCGGTGCTCGACATGGTGAAGGCTGCTGCATCGACGTCGCATCAGACGATCTCGAGCTCGATGCTGCGGATGCTGACGAAGCTCTCAGCGAATGCGGGCGGTGCGCGCGGCGCAGCATCGAGTGAAGCGATGCGGGAGCAGGTGCGCGAGCTGATCGCGGACTGGGAGCTGGAGGATCCGAATCCGGACCAGTATACGGAAGCGCTGGACCGGATGTCGCAATCGAAGAGCGCGTCGTGGTCGGCGGTCGACACTGTCCCCGACGTTGGCGGGGCCGCGGCGTATCCTGCCGAGCCGCTGCGCATCGTGCAGATGTCGCTCGAGGTGGATGTCACCGGGGTCGCGTTCTTCCGCGCGGCGAGGAAGGTGATGGCGGAGGAGCCGCTGTCCCTCCTGCTGGATCTGCTGGACGCGACACCGCCGGGCAACGCAGCCGCGGCAGCGCTCTGGGAGCAGCTCGACTCGGCGGACACGATCGGCAGCCTGCTGACTACGGACCCCGTGGATTTTCAGACGCTGGACCGCGTGCTCGCGCGTCTTCCCGACAGCACCGTTACATCACTGCTGCTGGACCGCATCTCGGAATCGGCCTCGCGCGCCACGCGGATGGGGGTGTTCCAGCGCCTGAGCGCGCGTGGGGACGATGTACTGTCTGCCATCGTGGAGCGCCTCGCCGACGAGCGATGGTTCGTGAGACGCAACATGCTCGCGCTGCTGAACGAGATCGGCCGTGTACCGCCGGGCTTCACCGCACTGCCGTACGCATCGGACCCCGAGCCGAGTGTGCGACGAGAAGCGCTGCAGCTTGCAGTGAACAATGTGCTGGAGCGGGAGCGTGCGATCTGCCTCGCGCTGGGCGACCGCGACGAACGCACGGTCCTCGCCGGCGCCCGTGCTGCACAGGGGGGCCTGCCGGCGTCTGCGGTGCCGTTTGCACTGCGATGCGTCGAAGCGCAGACCCTGCCGCCCGAGCTACGCGCGCAGGTCGTGCGGGTACTGCGCGGTGTGCGTTCGCCCGCCGTGCTCGACGTGCTGCTGCGCAGTGTAGTGGTTGGCCGCTCGCTGCTCGGCAGACCGAAGCTCGCGCGCCCGGCACCGGACGTGATCGCGGCTGTCGGCGTCCTTGCGAGCACGTGGCGAGACGACCCGCGCGCCGCTGCCGTGCTGGACCGTGCGCGCAGCGGGGACAGCGACGCAATGAAGCACGCGGCGGAGACGGCATGACGCCAGCCGGATTTCTGACAGCGTTCGCGCAGGCGATCTCGACCATGGCACTGTACCGCGAGGGCCATCCGGCGAGGGAGCGCGTGATCGATGCGGCGTGGGAAGGCCTGCTCCGTCTGCGCGAGTCCGGTGATGGCGCGGCGTTCACATTCATCGGTGACGAAGTCGTGTGGGGCACGCAGCCGGTGCGCGAGCTCAAGGCGTGGGACTGGGGCCGCCGTCTCTCGGAAGCGGGCATGCAGCGTCTCGAGATCGATGATGGTGTTTCGCGCGAGGAGTTCGAGGGATTCCTCGAGGAAGTTCTCGCCCGCCTGGCGTGGACGGCCGGGAGTGCGGAGGCTAGGCAGATGCGCAGCTCGCGCATCCGCTTCGGCACGGTCGGCCTGCGCAGCGAGCCCTCAGCGTCGCCACAGCCTGAGCTGCCGCCCGTGGAAGGGCACGAGGGCGTTGTCATGCTGCAGGAGGAGATCGAGACGCTGCAGTGGCTGCACGACGAAGTGCAGAGCTCTGCCCGTCTCCACCTCGCAGAAGCGGAAGCGGTCGTGCGCTCGCTCTCGGTCACAATGCACGGCGAGAGCCGCATCATCCTGCCGCTGCTCCGCATGCGTGCGTTCGACGAGTATACCACGACGCACGCCATGAACGTGTCGGTGCTGGCAATGGCGCTTTCCGAATTCATCGGCCTGGGGCCGAAGGATGTGCGCACGTTCGGTGTGGCCGGGCTGCTGCACGACATCGGCAAGGTGCACGTGCCACTCGAGATCCTGACGAAGGCGGGCAAACTGACACCGGAAGAACGTGCGATCATGAACATGCACACGGTGGAGGGCGCGCGGATCATCATCTCGACGGAGGAGCAGCTGGATCTCGCGGCGATCGTCGCATACGAGCATCACATCATGATCGACGGCGGCGGCTACCCGGCGATGCGGTGGCAACGCGATGTGCATTACGGCAGCAGGATCGTCCACGTGTGCGACGTCTACGACGCGCTCCGCACCCGCCGCCCCTACCGCGACGCATGGGATGCCGAAAAGGTACTGGACTACATCGGTGAGAAAGCCGGAACGGAGTTCGATCATGACCTGGCCCATGCATTCACGCGGATGATGCGGGAGTGGGAGCCGCGAATGGCGACCGGATCCTGGAGCGAGCCGTGAGGCCGTGGCCTGCGTTCGTCCCTATGCGTAGGTTGGCGGCATGGACGGACTGAACGACTCATTCGGCCTCACGCTCGGCAATGGGCTGGCGGGCTCGGACCTCGCCCTCTCGGACTTCCTGCGCGCACTGCGCGTGGCGGGTGGCGATGCCTCGGATGCGGCGGTGATCGCCCGGCGGCTCGAGGCGGAGCCGGACTTCGGCACACGGCCGTTTGCCCGCCTGGTCGAAGAGCTTTCGGGGCCTGCGGACCGGAATGCGCCACTCGTCTCGGAGGTCGTCCGCAGCTACGGTGCCGATGCGCTGCAGCGTCTGCTGCTCCGTCTGGATGAGGCGGAGCGCAGAAGGCTGGCCGCGCGCGGGTCGAAGGCGCTCTCCCCCGCCGCACTGATCCCACTCCTGCAGGCGACAGCCGGCGCGCTGTCGATCGTGCTGTCGCAGCCGCTGCTCGAGCTGACACAGAAGCTCGCGGCCGCTGCGCAAACGACCGACGCCGCGGTGCGCGATCGCGCGGCAGACGCATTCCGCGGTCTGTCTCTGCACCTGGTGGAACGATGGTCGGTGAAGGAGAGTCTGACGAAGTCCTCGATTGCGCCCGAACCGTCTCGCGTGCTGGCACTCTCTCTCGAGACCGGCGCGGTGGGTACGGTGGTCTGGTCTGCGTTTCGCGAACAGAGTCTTACGGAGCCCGGTGTGCGCACGCTCGTCGAGATGGTGACGCAGGCGGAGGACAGCGCGGCGAAGCGCGCACTCACCGCCCGCCTGGCGACGCCGGCAAGGCTCGCGGCGCTGCTGCGCGAAGGTGAGATCGACTTTGCCGCGGTTGACCTGATGATCGCGCACCTCGATCGGGAGGCCGTTGGGCCATTGCTGGACGCTCTCGTCAATGCGCAGGGACGCGGCACCCGGCGCGCGCTGATGGACCGGCTGGTCCGGCTGGGCCCCGACATCGCATCTCAGGTGCTCAACCGGCTCGGCGATGCACGGTGGTTCGTCGTCCGCAACATGATCAGCCTGCTGCGCGAAACGGAAGCGGACGTGCCCGCGTCGGCGCTCGACCCGTTCGTCACTCACAACGACGCGCGCGTGCGACGCGAAGTTCTGCAACTGCGGATGGAGCGCGAGGACACGCGTGCGGCCGCGCTCACGGCTGCGGTACGGGACCACGACAAGAGCGTGCTGCGCACTGCGCTGCAGACCGCGCGCGGCGGACTGCCGGCGGCGGCCGTTGCGATCCTTGCACAGCGCGTGGCGGAGCCCGACTTCCCGCCGGAGTTCCGCGTCATGTCGCTCTACCTGCTGGGCCGGACGCGCGATCCCGCCGCGCGCACTGCACTGCTGTCATTTGCAGGCGGTGGCAGGTCGCTGTTCGGAAAGGCGAAGCTCGCGCCGAAATCACCCGAGATGCTCGCCGCGCTCAGCGGACTCGCACGCTCGTGGCCGACGGATCCGCACGCGCGCGACCTGCTGGATGTCGCTGCGAAATCGAAGGATGATCAGATCCTGAATGCGCTGCGCGCCGTCGGCACCGATGACGGCCGCGGCGATGGCGGAGTCCGGGGGCCGGGATGAGCATGCACGACCCGTCCCACATCCGGCTCGACACCACGCCGCCGGATCCGCGCTTCGCTGAAGAGCTGAAGGCGGTGTTCTGGCTGATGCACCAGGTGCGCGAGGGGAACGCGCTCCCGGTGACCGAGGCAGAGGCAGTCGCGCATTCGCTGTTCGCCGCGATGCGCAGGACCGGACCCGTGACACTGCCGCAGCTGCCGCTCCGCCGCATGGCGGAATACGTGGCCGTCCACGCCATCAACGTTTCGCTGCTGGCCATGGCGCTCGCAGAGGCCGCTGGCGTCGATAACCGCGCCGTCCGCGATATCGGCCTCGCCGCACTGCTCCACGATGTCGGCATGACCCGCGTGCCGGTTGAGCTGCTCGCCCGCGCCGACCAGCTCTCGGACGCAGAGCGCGAGCTCGTCCAGCGACATCCGCTCGAGGGCGCCCGCATCATTGTCGAGGCCGATGCTTCGCTCGAGCTCGCGGCCGTCGTCGCTTACGAACACCATCTGCGACCCGACCGCGGCGGATATCCACGGCTGAAATACCGACGCACACCCCACTACGCCGCGCGCCTGGTGCAGCTCTGCGACGTCTACCACGCTCTTCGCAGTCCACGACCGTTCCGTCAGCCGTGGCCGGCCGACCTCACGTTCGCTTTCCTCAATGAGCGCGCCGGGACGGAGTTCGATGCCGATTTTGCAGGGAAGCTGATCACCCTGATAAAACAGCACGGCATCGCGTAGACGCCGTGCTGTTCAGGATGTGCCGGGCGGGACGGGCTCAGTACGAAATGATGTAGCCGTTCGCGTTGTTCGGGTCCGGAATGCAGCGATAGGGACCCTCGTAGGTCACCGGGTCGCACGGATCGCCGACGCTGCCGCCGCTCGTCGTCGTGTTCATGGGCACGTTGCGCGAGCGGCCATCGAACTGGGGACGGCTGCTGTCCGGATCGGTCGGTGAGCTGTCACAGCCCGCGAGTGCCGCGCCGCAGACAATCGCGACCGTGAAAAGAATCTTCCTCGTCATCTCCCTGCCTCCTGCTCCGGTCAACCCCAGTGCAACCCGTCCCGAAAACAAAAGGCAAGATCGGGACCGATCCGGGAAGTTGTTGCCACGGCTCACGTTGCAAAATCAGAACGCGTCTGGGCCCGAGACAAAGGTAACAGTCTGGACACCGCTTTCGTCAACCGCCGGGTGACAGTTCCGGCCGGTCATCCACGCGCAGCCGCCCCCGGTCCACCTTGCCCAGGTGGGTACGGGGCAGCTCGTCACGTAAGATAATACGGCGTGGGCACTTATAGGACTCCAGAGACCGCTTCACGAACGCCTGGAGCTCGGCCGCCAGGGCCGAAGCGGCACCCTGGTCGGACGGCAGGCCGGCCGATGGGACGACGAACGCATAGGGCAGCGTGAGCCCGTCTGCCGCAAAGCCCACGACCGCGCACTCCTTCACGGCCGGGTGCTGGAGCAGGCAGTTCTCCACGTCCTGCGGCGCCAGCCATTTCCCGCTGACCTTGAGCATGTCGTCGGCGCGGCCGGCATAGGTGAAATAGCCGTCCTCGTCGCGGGAGATCATGTCCTCGGAGACATACCACTCGCCGCGGAACGCCTTCCTGGTCTCGTCCATGAGCTGCCAGTAGGCGATGGCGCGGGAGTCACCGCGCACCCACAGGTACCCGACCTCGCCGGCCGGCAGCTCACGGCCGGCGTCGTCACAGACCTTCACCTCGAAGCCGGGTACGGCCTGGCCGAGAGTGCCCGGCCGGACCCGTCCGGGCTGGTTGGTCAGGAAGACGTGCCACATCTCGGCGGTGCCAAGCCCGTCGAGCAGCTCCACGCCGAACGTCGCCTTCCAGCGCTCGTACAGCGCGACAGGCAGCGCTTCGCCGGCGGATGTCGCGATGCGCAGGGAGGTGAGGTCCCGGCTCGCGGCGTCCGGTGCCGCTGTCATCTGGGCCACCATGGTCGGGACATTGATCAGGATGGTCGGCCTGTGCTCCTCGATCAGGTCGAACAGCGTCTCCGGCGTGCAGCGATCGGGGAACAGCAGCGTCGATGCGCCCACGGAGAACGGGAAGAACAGGTTGCTCCCCGTCGCATACCCGAAAAACAGCTTGGGAACGGAGATCGTGATGTCCTCGGGCGTATAGCGGAGGACGCCCTTGCCGTAGAGCTCGGCGGTATTGGCATAGGAGCGGTGCGTCTGGACGACGGCCTTGGGCCGGCCGCTCGTGCCACCCGAGAACAGCCAGATCGCCGGGTCGTCGCGGTGGGACGGGAACGTCTCCAGCTCGGGGCTGGCCGTGCTGATGCGCTGCGTGAATGCGTAGTCCCCGGTGACGACGAGCTGCTTGATGAAGCGGGCTCCCTCTGCAGCCTCCTCGAACGGGGCCCGCGTGGACGCGTCGGTCAGGACGATGGTGCCGCGCGTATAGGCGAAGAGAGCCCGCAGCTGATCGACGCGCAGGTGCGGGTTGACCATGACTGCGACGGCGCCAATCTTCAGCGTCCCGAAGAGTGCAGCCACGTAATCGATGCCGTCGGGCAGTGCGATCAGAACGCGCTGCTCGGGCTCGCAGCCGGCGGTGCGAAGCATGTTGCCGAACCGGTTCGCATGCGCCTGCACCTCGGCATACGTGTAGTTCCGTTCACGCGTGCGAATGGCGGTGCGGCCGCCCATCCCTTCGGTGATCCGGTCGTCGAGGAAGTGCGTCGCGATGTTGAGCTGCTCCGGCGGCACGAAGCTGGGCTGTGTCTCCATGATGTCCGTGGTGGAAGCAGAAAGTCGAACTCGAGGCCAGGACAATATGGGGATTCACGATCTGTCGGCCATGACCTGGGAGGAAGCCGCCGCGCTCGACCGGTCGCGCACGGTGTTGATCCTGCCGGTCGGCGCCACGGAAGCGCACGGCCCGCACCTCCCGCTCTCGACCGATGTCATCATCAGTGAAGCCATGGCACGCGCCGCTTCGATCCGTCTCGCGGAGGCAGGGTGGACGGCGGTCGTCATGCCCGCGGTTTCGTACTCACCCGCGCCGTTCGCCGCCGGCTTCGCAGGAACCATCGGAATTTCACATGCGACGATGGGCGCGCTCATCCGCGAGATCGCGGAGTCGTCCGGCCGGAGCGGATTCCGCTACCTGGCCATCGCCAATTCCCACCTGGACCCCGCGAACCTCCGCGCTCTGCACGACGCGGCGTCATCAGCGGCGGGGATCACGGTGGTCTTCCCGGACATTACCCGCCGGCCGTGGGGCGGACGGCTTACAGCCGAGTTCCGCAGCGGCGCCGCACACGCGGGGCAGTACGAGACCAGCATTCTCCTCGCCCATGCACCTTCACTCGTAAAAAATGATGCGCGCGCTGCGCTGGCAGCCGTGAACAGCTCGCTTTCGACTGCGATCCGAAACGGCCTGCAGACGTTCGAAGCGGCAGGCGGCCCGCGTGCCTACTTCGGCGACCCCGCCGCCGCAACTGCGGAGGAGGGCTCGGAGTCGATCCGCGTCCTGGGTGACATCCTCGCAGAAGCGGTACTGGCGGCAGTGGCGTCATGAGCATCGACCTCACCGGACGGACCGCGCTCGTCACGGGTGCCGGGCGGGGCATCGGCGAAGCCATTGCGCGCGCGCTCGCGGACGCCGGCGCGTCAGTGGTGCTGGCCGCGCGCTCAGTGCGACAGGTCAGTGCCGTCGCCAGCGCAATCAATGCGCAGGGAGGTTCCGCGCTTGCGGTCGAGTGTGATGTGACGAGCGAGGAAAGCGTCGCATCCCTGAACGGCGAGATCATGGCGGCGTTCGGAACGGTGGACATCCTCGTGAACAATGCGGGCACCGGTCATTCCGCTCTGCTGCACCGCACCACGCTCGACGACTGGAACCGCGTCATGGCCGTCAACGCCACCGGCGCCTTCCTCTGCACGCGTGCATTTCTGCCCGGCATGGTCGCGCAGGAGTGGGGTCGCGTGATCAACATTGCGTCCGTGGCGGGCCTTTCAGGGCAGCGGTACATTGCCGCCTACACGGCGTCGAAGCATGCTGTCATCGGCCTGACGCGCGCAGCCGCGGCGGAGACCGCCGGCACGGGTGTCACCGTCAACGCACTGTGCCCCGCGTTCGTCGATACACCGATGACGGACGAGACCGTTGCGAACGTGTCGAAGCAGACGGGCAAGTCATCTGCGGACGCACTCGCGATGGTGCTCGCGACGACGGACCAGGCGAGACTCGTCACACCGGAAGAGGTCGCTCGCCACGTGATTGCGCTGTGCAGCGATGACGCCGATGCGACGAACGGCGAGGCGATCGTGATTGACGGGAAGGAATCGTAATGTTCGACATCATCAACCCCGCAGCGCTGGGCGAGCCGAAGGGCTGGAACAACGGGATGCTCGCACCTGCTGGCGGCCGTATCCTGTTCGTCGCGGGTCAGACGGCGAGGGGTGGCGACGGCGTCATTGTCGATGGCGGCATCGCCGCGCAGTGGGCGCAGGCTCTGGCAAACGTACTCGCCGTGGTGCGCGAGGCCGGCGGCGATGTGGCGAACATCGGTCGCATGACGATCTTCATCACGAGCCGCGCGGACTATCTCGCGAACCGGTCGGCGCTCGGGCCAGTGTGGCGCGCCGCGATGGGAAGGCACTTCCCGGCTGTAGCAGTCGTCGAGGTGTCCGGCCTGGTGGATGACGGCGCGGTCGTCGAGATCGAAGCGACAGCAGTTCTCTGATTTCGAACACGTACGGAGCTGAATCCATGCCGCTGAAACCGAAGACGTTCCTCTACGAGCTGGACAGCGCGACCGGCGTCGCAACGGTTACGCTCAACCGGCCGGAGCGCCTGAACGCGCTGACGTTCGAGGTCTACGAGGAGCTGCGCGACTTCTTCTACGCGCTGGACACCGAGCCCGGCGTGCGCGCGATCATTCTGACCGGCGCCGGACGCGCGTTCTGCTCCGGCGGCGATGTCGAGGACATCATCGGCGCGCTGCACGGCCGTGACTACCAGGGCCTGCTCGCGTTCACGCGTGTCACCGGCGAGCTGATTCTCTCGATCCGCAAATGCCGCCGCCCCGTAATCGGCGCGCTGAACGGCACCGTTGCGGGCGCGGGGGCGGTAATGGCCGCCGCGTGCGACATGCGCATTGCATCTGACACCGCGAAGATCGCGTTCCTCTTCACGAAGGTCGGTCTCTCAGGCGCCGACATGGGCGCGACGTGGCTGCTCCCCCGCCTGGTCGGGCACGGCCGCGCGAGTGAGATCCTGATGACCGGTGACTTCGTCGATCCTGCCGAGGCGCTTCGCATCGGTCTCTACAACCGCGTCGTTCCGGTGGCTGAGGTCATTACGACTGCCCGCGCGATGGCGGAGAAGCTCGCGCGCGGGCCGTCGTTCGGCCTGTCCGTCACGAAGGAAGCACTGGACCGCGAGTGGTCGATGGACATCGACAGCGGCATGCGCTGGGAGACCGAGATCCAGGCCGCGTGCATGCTCGACCCCAACTTCCACGAGTCCTACGAAGCCTTCGTCGCGAAGCGCCCGCCGGAATTCCATTGAGCACCGTGCACGACGTGCGCGCCGTCCGCGCGTTCCTCGATGAATCGCACGTCACGCTGGCGGACCGGCTGAATACGTTCGTTCGAGGCTCCCTGCTGCCGGTGCCCGAGCCGCGCTCCGACGATGAGGCAAGGGTGGAGGCTCGGACTCTGCTCGTAAGGCTGGGGGAGGGTGGCTGGCTGGACGCCATCGCAGGAAATGACCTGCGCGCGCTGTGTCTGACACGCGAGGCGGTTGCGTATGCATCGCCGCTCGCGGATGCGGTCGTTGCCTTGCAGGCGCTGGGCACCGCACCGCTCGCTGCAGCCGGGAGTGAGGCAATGCGTTCGCGCTGGCTCTCAGCCGCCGTTGGGGGTCGCGCAATGGCGGCGTTCGCGATGACCGAGGCCGAGGCTGGGTCGGACGTCGCATCGATGACCACCTCCGCGCGCCGCGACGGCGAGTCGTACATCATCGACGGCGGGAAGCTGTTCATCTCCAATGCCGGCATCGCGGACTTCTACACAGTTTTTGCAACCACGGACGCGTCCAGGGGGACACGCGGCATAAGCTGCTTCCTCGTCCCCGCCGACACGCCGGGCCTGAAGTTCGTGCGTGCCCAGGTGATGAGTGCGCCGCACCCCCTCGGTGAGATTGCATTCGAGAACTGCCGCGTTCCCCCCTCTTCGCTCATCGGCGCCGAGGGGAGCGGATTCAAGCTGGGGATGGCCGCGCTGGACCGGCTGCGGCCGACGGTCGCCGCCGCAGCGTGCGGAATGGCGGCGCGTGCACTCGACGAAGCCGTCGCACACGCCACATCCCGCCGGCAGTTCGGCCAGCCGCTCGCGGAGTTCCAGCTCGTGAAGGAGAAGCTGGCGCGCATGGCAACGGACCTCACGGCCGCGCGCCTGCTGGTGTATCGCGCGGCGTGGGAGAAGGACCGCGGCGCCGATCGCATCACCATGGAAGCGGCGATGGCCAAGTCGTTCGCAACCGAGGCCGCGCAGCGCATCATCGATGACGCCGTTCAGATCATCGGCGGGCGGGGCGTGCTCGTGGACCATCCCGTCGACCGCCTCTACCGCTCCGTGCGAGCGCTGCGCATCTACGAGGGCACTACGGAGATACAGCACCTGATCATTGCGGGGCTGCTGACGAAGGACCTCACCGCGTGAAGGTCGCCTGTATCGGTGCCGGCCCCGCGGGACTCTACGCGTCCATCCTGCTGAAGCGCGCCGACCCGGCCATCGAAGTCACGATCTACGAGCGCAACCGCCTGGACGACCCGTTCGGCTTCGGCGTCGTCTTCTCCGACGCCACCGGTTCGAACCTCGCCGAGGCCGATCCGGAGACATACGCAGAGATGTCCGCGCGCTTCGCGCACTGGGACGACATCGACATCCACTACCGGGGCAGCGTGATCACCTCCACGGGCCATGGCTTCAGCGGCCTGTCACGGCGCGCGCTGCTCGACATCCTGGCGCGACGGGCGATGTCGCTCGGCGTGAAGATCGAGCCGTGCCGCGAGATCCGGGACCTGTCGGCGGTTCCGCCCGCAGACCTCGTGATCGCATGTGACGGCATAGCGAGTACGATACGAGCGCGGCATGCGCAGGAGTTCGGACCGGTGCTGGACGAGCGGCCGAACCGCTTCGTCTGGCTCGGCACGACGCGGCCGTTCCCGGCTTTCACGTTCTATTTCAAGTACGACGAGCACGGCCTGTGGCGCGTGCACGCGTACCAGTACGAGGGCGGTCAGTCCACATTCATCGTGGAGGCGACGGAGGCCACGTGGCGCGCGGCGGGGCTGGCGGATGCGGACGAGGCCGCAACGATCGCATTCTGCGAGCGCCTGTTCGCCGAAGAGCTGCAGGGTCATCACCTCCAGGGCAATCGCAGCATCTGGCGGCAGTTCGTCACCGTCCGCAATGAACGCTGGCACCACGGCAATGTCGTGCTGCTTGGCGATGCCGCGCACACGGTTCACTTCTCCATCGGCTCCGGTACCAAGGTGGCCATGGAGGACGCGATCGCGCTGGTCGCCGCGGTGCAGGCGCACCGCACGGACATTCCGACGGCATTGGCAGCCTATGAGGCGGAGCGCCGGCCGATCGTGGACAGTCTGCAGCGCGCGGCACAGGTCAGCCTCCAGTGGTTCGAGGAGACTGAGCGCTACATGGAGCAGCATCCGCTCCAGTTCGCGTTCACCCTGCTCACGCGCAGCATGCGCGTCACGCATGACAACCTGAAGCTGCGCGACCCGGCGTTTGTCGCGCGCGTCGACGAGTGGTTCGCGCAGGAGGCCTTTGCGCAGGCGGGTGTGGAACCGCTGCAGCCCACGCCGCCGCCGCTGTTCACGCCGTACCGCGTGCGCGATCTGCTGCTGCCTAATCGCGTGGTCGTTTCGCCGATGTGTCAGTACACGGCAGAGGACGGCATGCCGAACGACTGGCATCTCGTGCACATCGGCTCGCGCGCGGTCGGCGGTGCGGGGCTCATCATTGCCGAGATGACGGATGTGAACCCGGAGGGCCGCATTTCGCCGGGGTGCACAGGCATGTACAAGCCGGAGCACGCGGCCGCGTGGAAGCGGATCGTGGACTTCGTGCACGACAGCAGCGCCGCGAAGATCGGAATCCAGCTTGGCCACGCGGGCCGCAAGGCCGCGACGAAGCGGATGTGGGAGGGAGACAGCCAGCCGCTGGAGAGCGGCGGGTGGCCGACCATCTCGGCGTCTGCACTGCCCTACTTCCCGCACAGCACTACACCGCGCGCCATGGACCGCGCTGACATGGACCGCGTGCTCGAGGACTACCTGCGCGCCGTGGCATACACGGAGGAAGCGGGATTCGACTGGCTCGAGCTGCACGCCGCGCACGGCTACCTGCTCGCCAGCTTCATCTCGCCGCTCACCAACAGCCGCACGGACGAGTTCGGCGGCTCGTTCGAGAACCGGATGCGCTTCCCACTCGAGGTGTTCGACGCCCTGCGCGCCGCCTGGCCTGCTCACAAGCCAATGTCCGTGCGCATCAGCGCGGTGGACTGGATGGAGGGCGGCGTCGATTCCGCGGAGGCGGTCGAGATCGCACGCGCCTTCCGCGACCACGGTGTGGACGCGGTGGATGTGTCGGCCGGACAGACGGTACCGGAGCAGAAGCCGGTTTATGGCCGGCTGTATCAGACGCCGTTCAGCGACCGCATCCGTCACGAGGCCGGCGTGCCTACCATGGCGGTCGGCAACATCTCGTCCTACACGGACGTGAACACGATCCTGGCGTCCGGCCGCGCAGACCTGTGTCTGCTCGCGCGCGCGCACCTGTGGGACCCGTACTGGACGCGTCACGCGGCGTACGAGATGGGGTATCCACTGGCATGGCCGCCGCAGTACGCCACACTCAAGCGCTACACACCGAGGTTCATATGAGCGACGTATCCCGCGAGCCGCTGAATTATTCCTCATATCTCCGCCTGGATGAGCTCCTGGCCCTGCAGACCTGCGCGTCCGAGGGGCCCGAGCACGACGAGACGCTGTTCATCGTCATCCACCAGGTCTATGAGCTGTGGTTCAAGCAGATCCTGCATGAGATCGACCACATGCAGACGCTGTTCGCGGCCAGCGAGCTCGCCCGCGTCCAGCACACGTTCAAGCGCGTGCTGACAGTGCTGAAGGTGCTGGTCACGCAGGTGGACATCCTCGAGACGATGACGCCGCTGGAGTTCCTATCGTTCCGCGACCGTCTCGAGTCCGGCAGCGGCTTCCAGTCCATGCAGTTCCGCGCGCTCGAGTTCACGCTCGGTCTGAAGCGGCGGAGCGCGGTGGACCACTACCCGGAAGGAACCGCGGCGCGCGCGGAGCTGGAGCGCAGGCTCGCACTGCCCACGCTCTGGGACTCGTTCCTGCGCTTCGTCGCACAGCGCGGCTACGCCGTGCCGGAGAGCCAGCTCGCGCGCGACGTGTCACAGCCCGTCGAATCCAACGATGAGCTGCAGAAGGTCCTGATCGACGCATACCGCAACGACATCGCCGTGCGCGACATGTGCGAGCGCATGGTGGACCTGGACGAGGGCGTGCAGGAGTGGCGCTACCGCCATGTCAAGATGGTCGAGCGCACGATTGGCTTCCGGAAGGGCACGGGTGGCAGCGCCGGCGCGCAATACCTGCGCGAGACCCTGTTCCGCCACGCGTTCCCCGACCTGTGGGAGATCCGGACGGAGCTCTGATGATCACACCTGATTCGCTGCACGCTTCGCCCAACGCGCTGGCGCAGCACTACACGAAGTTCCGCGTCACCGAACGCATCCTGCTCTCCGGTCATTCCCACCAGGCGTGGCCGGACTGCGGCTTCGACGCGCAGCAGCAGGCATGGCTGGACGCAGCGAACCTGGTCGACGACAAGTGGGGCGCGGCATTCGAGCGCGCGGATCGCGTGCGGAAGGGCTATGCCCGCCTGCTCGGCGAGCCTTACGCTGACATCGCACTCGCGGAGAACACGCACGAGCTGATTGTGCGACTGCTGTCCGCTCTGCCCGTGAAGAAGCGGCAGCGCATCCTGACGACGGACGGCGAATTTCACAGCATCCGTCGCCAGGTGGACCGGCTGGCGGAAGAAGGCATCCCGGTCGACAAGGTCGATGCCATGCCCGTCGAGTCCGTG
>DASUXU010000105.1:0-35772 GCA_036377735.1 Longimicrobiales bacterium | reverse complement strand
CGCGGCATCGTGGAGATCGTCGGTGGTGATGAGAATACCGGCCGATTCTTCGACATCAGGCGCACGCAGACGCTGCTGGACAACGTGTTCGTGCATCATCCCGGGTTCCCTGAAGACTGGGACCGGTGGATCGACCCGGCGACGGAGGGGATTCCGCTCTACTACGGCTACACCTACATAACGCAGGCGATTGCCTATCAGGTGGCGGGTGACTCCGCGAAGGCGCAGCAGATGCTGCTGAAGTCGGAGCCTTTCATGGAGCTGGCCAACAAGCGCCGCGCCCCCCCGGCGGCCGGCCGCTAGTGGACCGTCACGCGCCCCGCGCGGCAGTCGGCGCCGGACTCGTACTCGGCGCCGCCTGCCTCTGGGCGACGTTCGGTCTGTTCACCCGCGAGCTTTACGGCCGCGGCTTTTCACCCATCGAGCTGGCCAGCATCCGCGCCGCCGTTGGTCTCGCCGGCGGAGGCCTCATCGGCCTCGCACGGGGACCCCGCCGGCTCGCCATTCCCCCGCGCGCGCTGCTGTTCTTCGCCGCCTACGGTGTGTTCGGGTTCGCGCTCTTCGAATACATCTTCTTCGAGGTGCTGAGCCGCGCGAGCGTCGCCGTTGCCGTGGCACTGCTCTATACGGCGCCCGCTTTCGTGCTGATCTACTCGCGTGTCATCCTGCACGAGCACGTTCAGCCCTGGAAGTGGGCGGCGCTGCTGCTCGTCCTGATCGGGGTGGTCCTGGTCACCGGTGCGCTCGAGGCTTCACTCGACGCGCTTCCCGCCACTGCGGTCATTCTCGGCATCGCGTCCGGCATCGCCTATGCCGCGTATACGCTCATGAGCAAGCACGCGACTCAGAAGTTCGATCCCGTCCGGTCCATCTTCTGGTCGTTCCTGTTCGCCACTCTCGCATTCGCGGTCGTGGCGCCGCCCCTGGCGCCTGCGCTGCGTGACCCCGACTCGATTCCGCTGCTCATTGCCCTCGGCATCGTGCCCACACTCGTGCCGTACGGACTCTACCTCATGGGACTCCGCTACATGCGTGCGAGCACCGCAAGCATGCTTGCGTCCGTCGAGCCCGTCGTCGCAGCGATTCTCGCCGCGGTGTTTCTGCACGAGTCCCTGACACCGCTGCGTCTGGCGGGGGTGGTGTGCATTGTTGGGGCGGCGGCACTGCTGGCGCGGGAGCCTGAGGCGTCCGTTCAATAGCGGGTTGGGACTATTCCGAACTTCCGATAACAGGTCCGGTGCCTCTGACACGCAGCGTTTCGCCCGTCACGCCCCGGCCGACGTCACCAGCGAGGAACAGGACCGCGTCCGCAACTTCGTCGCGGGTCACGAAGCGGGCGTCAGCGGAGCTGCCGGCCCGGTTCTGGTCCGTATCGATCATCCCGGGTGCGATCGCATTGACACGCACGCCGTGCACGCTCTCCTCGAGCGCCATCGAGCGGGTGAGCGCCATCACGGCAGCCTTCGCCGCCGTGTATGCGCCGAGACCCACTACGGTTTCATCGACGGCGGGTGACGCGAAGTTGATGATCGCGCCGCGTGACTGACGCAGCAACGGCAGTGCGGCGCGTGACATGAGGAGCACGGTCTCTGCGTTGCGCGTCATCTCGCGTGCGAACGCATCTGCGTCCGTGTCCGCGACGGCACCTGTCACGCTGAGTCCGCCGGCGGTGTTGACGAGTACGTCGAGGCGGCCCCATGCCGCGGCGGCGCGAATGATTCCGTCGATATCCGCCTGGCTCGTGAGATCTGCGCGTACACCCTGACAGGAGTCGCGTCCGCCCAGAGAATCGGCGAGGGACCGCACGTCGTCGCGTCGTGCGGTGATGATCACGCGTGCGCCCGCATCGATGAAGTGGCGCGCGAGCGCGTAGCCGAGCTGGCCTGCGCTTCCGACGCCGGTCACGATCACGACCCGCTCTGACATGGAGCCTCCGTTTTTCCGTTCGCCTGTGCCGCGTACAGCCGGGTACGCGGCGGCTGGCAGCATGAGGATGGCCGCGCCGAAGAAGATGACCCACGCATCGTAGCGCGCGATGAGGAATGTCGTCGTGACGAAGACGCCTATGGCTGCACCGGCGAGTGCTTCGACACCGATGCTGCGAGTGCCATTCCGCCCCGCATGTCGCTGCAGCCCCGCGATCTGCGTTCCCGCCAGGTAGGCGGGCACGGCAAGCAGGAGCAGCACAGCGAGCGCACCACCTTCCGGCCGCGAGCGCAGCGGCTCGGACGCGGCCCAGTACGCTGAAAAGACATCGCCTGCGACGAATCCTCCGATCAGGACCAGCGTGCGGACGCGCGTGGACCGGCTGCCGTCATCACCGGCCCAGATGCCGGCAGCGAGCGCGAGCAGGGTGACACCCACGAGCATACCCGCCGTGCGCAGAAAACCGAGTCCGGTATAGAGCAGGAGTGCGATGGCCGCAGTGATCGCGCCGGCCGCGGCGAAACCGGTTATGAACGGCGTGGCAAATCCACCGCGCGCATCCTTTCCGCGCACGCCGGGTCCGCGTGCGTTACGGCTCGAACCGGCCATATCCGCTCCGGTAGTAGAGCAGCGGTGTGCCGTCGATGGCACCCGCGGCGACTACGCGTCCGATGAAGATCGAGTGGTCGCCGCCGTCGTACTGCGCATGCACGGTGCAGTCGACCCAGGCGAGGGCCGCGTCGAGGACAGGGGCGCCGGTCACTTCACTGCGGAATGCAATCCCCTCGAATTTCCGGTCTGAGCCGTCGGTCGAAAACAGGCGCGCAATGCGTTCGGCGTCGTGCGCGAGGATGCTGATCGCGAACGAGCGGGTGGATACGATGCAGTCGTGGGTGTCTGCGGCGCGGTCGACGCAGGCGAGAACGAGGGGTGGATCGAGCGACAGGGATGAGATCGCGTTGGCTGTGAGGCCGCAGGGCCGCCCGTCGGGCGTACGTGTCGTTACGACGGAAACGCCGCTCGCCCAGTGGCCCAGCACCCGCCGGAATTCAGCGGAATCGAGGTTCATCTGCCGCGGCCCGCAGATTGCCTGAGCCAGCAGCGGTTCCTACTTTAGCGGTCAACCAATCCACGGGGGTATCCCTGCACGGAGCCATTGAGGCAGTGAGCGCGAACGCCCGCAGGCTGCGGACGATGTTCGCAGTCGCACTGATTGTAAGCACACTCTCCGCGTGCGACAACGTGAGCTGGGGCGGCGCCGATGTGGCAGTCGTTCCGCCGCCGGCGAAATCGACGGGCGGTGTGGAGCTGTCGACGGAGGAGGAGGCGGCGATGGACGAGCTGCCGACCGGACCGGTCCTCTACTACGTCGCCCGCAGCACCGGCGGTGCGGTCATGATACCCGTTGCCGAGATCACCGGCGACTCGCTGCGTTCGCTGCGGACGACGGGGGACGCACGCGTGTACGCCACGCGCTTTGTCGCGGCGAACATGCGGCAGGGTCAGGAATTCGCGCTCTTCAGCCGCGGCGCTCGCGTCGGCACTTACGTGGTTCAATCCGCGCAGGTGCCCGAGCAGGTGTCCTGTCCGATCCAGCCGCAGGCGCTGGGCTCCCTCGAGCTCTCCTCCGGCGCGGACAGCATCCGCGAATTTCTCGCCGTCGCAAAAACGCAGGCGCCGCTCATCACGAAGCGCGGCGACGAGCTGACGACGGCGACGAACACCATGCGCAACGTCGTCGGCCCCATCCTGGCCGAGCGCGCATTGCGCGCGCGGGGTGCGCAGCTCCCGGGCAACTGGCAGGGCGCGCTCGAGCAGATCACGCCGTTCCCCGCGTCCGGACGGCCTGCCCCCGGCTTCGCCGCCACGTTCCTGGTGGGGGATACACTCGGCATGGGTATGGACGACCTGGGCTATTCGCTGTTCATGATAGCGATACCGACAGCCTCCCAGACCGGATACGACACCACGTTTGTCGATTTCCGGGATTACCCGAAGACCGGCAAGCAGGCGCCGCGGCTCGTGGACTACCTCGACTGGACGCGCGACGATCAGGTCGAGATGCTCCTCCAGGTTTTCGGCACTGCCGATTCCTGGTTCGAGGTCGTCGCGCGGTCCAATACCGGACAGTGGCGTACCGTCCTGCACGGCCGGTGCGAGGGTGCCACCCGCTCGACACCGGTGCAGCCGAGCCAGGATTCCGCAGCGGCGCGGGATTCCGGCGTCGTCAGCGGCTCCCGTCCGGGCGGCTGACCGGCCACTTGCCACGCCGCGCGCATTGCGGTACGCTCCACGTCAGTAAAATCACGAACGGGGCCTTCCGGAAGTCCGGTGAAAAACCGGCGCGGCCCCGCCACTGTAAGAGGTCCGGACCGTTGAATCGGTCCGTGCTGCGGAGCGGAAACCCGCCCGTGTGAGCCGTCCACGAGCCACTGTGTCACCCAATGGTGATGCGGGAAGGCGGACGGAAGATGCCTCGAGCCAGGAGACCGGTCTCGTTCGTGCCCGATCATGCAACCCTTCCAGGGAGGGGTTCGGGCACGTGCAACGTCCGCGGTCTCCGCCGGCCCACGTCCCGTCCTTTCCTGGTGAAACGGACGGGATTTTTGTTTTCAGTACAGGCACGCCGCTTCGCGCTGCTGCCGTTCTTTGTCGCACTGACCTGCGTCCTCTCTGCATGCGACGCCGGACCCGCACGAAACCCCGCCGGGGCCGTGCCGCCGGATTCCGGTCCGTCCGCCCGTGGCGATGCTTCCGGCCGCCTTGCCGTCACGGATGACGCTGGGCGCACCATCACGCTCGATCATCCCGCCCGACGGGTAATCTCGATGATTCCGGCGCAGACCGAGATCGTGAAAATCCTGGGCGGTGCGGACCGCCTGGTCGCGCGCACGCAGTGGGACACGGATCCCGCGCTGGCGCACCTGCCGTCCACCGGCAACGCGCTGACGCCGAGCGTGGAATGGCTCGCGGCGCAGCGGCCGGACCTGGTGATTGCATGGCCGGACAACGACGCGCGCAACGTCATCGACCGGCTTGTCCCGCTCGGCATTCCCGTGTACTCCTCGCGCGTCGAGTCGATGGCGGACATCACATCCATGATCCGTCGCCTCGGCACACTGCTCGGCGAAGACGCACGCGCCGATTCGCTCGTACGATCCATTGCGCTGCAGCTCGACAGTGTGAAACGCGCCGTCGCGGGACTGCCGCGGCCGAAGGTCCTCTACGCCTTGTCGGTCGATCCGCCGATGGCCGCCGGCGCTGCCACGTTCGTGAGCGAAGTCGTCGAGACGGCGGGCGGTGCCAACATCTTCGCGGACCTGCCGCAGCTCTGGCCGCAGGTCAGCCTCGAGGAAATCCTGCGCCGTCAGCCGGATGTGATTCTCGTTCCGGTCGGTGAGAGTGAATCCGGCAGCGCTGCCGACCTGCGCCGGCTTCCCGGCTGGCGGGATCTCCGTGCGGTAAGGAATGGCCGTGTCTACGAGATCGACGCGAACCTCTTCCACCGTCCCGGTGTGACGGTCGGCGAAGCTGCACGCCAGACCGCGGCTCTGCTCCATGGCGGGCGCAGCGGCCATCTCGGGAGCGACGCGAGATGAATGCGACCATGCGCGCGCTGCTGCTCTGCACGCTGCTGCTCGCGACACTCGTATTTGCCGTGGCGGTCGGCGCAGCGGGTGTTCCGGTCCGCACGGTGATCGCCGTCTTCACCGGCGGCGGTGACGCCACGGCACGCGCGATCGTGCTCGAGCTCCGTCTCCCGCGCGCACTCACTGCCGTCCTCGCCGGCGGCGCGCTCGCACTGTCTGGCGCCGTGTTCCAGGCACTGTTGCGCAACCCGCTCGCGGAGCCGTACGTGCTCGGTGTCGCGGGTGGCGCAGCGGTCGGCGCAGTCGGTGGCGTCGTTTTCGGCGTGTCGCGCTACGCCCCCGGCGCTGTGCCACTGCTCGCGCTGGCTGGTGCGCTCGGAGCAATCCTCCTCGTATTCCGCATCGCGAGCCGCGTGGGCCGGATTCTCGATACGCGCGTGCTCCTGCTCGCCGGCGTCGTTGTTGCGGCATTCTTCAACGCGCTCATTCTTCTGCTGCTCACCTACGCGGATGTGGAGAGCTTCCGCTCCGCTGTGTTCTGGATGATGGGGAGTCTCTCCGGCGCGACGTGGCGGACGGTCGTGCTGCTGGCACTTTATCTGGCACCCGCCACGTTCGTATTGCTCTCGCTCGCACGCCCGTTCAATCTGCTCGCGGTGGGCGAGGATACGGCGCGCCATCTCGGTGCGAAGGTGGAGCGCGTCAAGCTCGTGGGATATATCGTCGCTTCGCTCGCGGTTGCTGTTGCCGTCGCCACATGCGGCGTGATCGGCTTCATCGGCCTGATTGTACCGCACGCGGTGCGCCTGGCGTGGGGCAGTGACTACCGGATGCTGCTCCCGGCCTCCTTCGTCGCGGGCGGAATTTTCCTGCTGATTGCAGACACGGCTGCGAGAACGGCCGTGGCGCCGGCGGAGCTGCCGGTCGGTGTGGTAACGGCGCTTGTGGGTGTGCCTCTGTTCGTTGCCCTGCTCAGGCGGTCGGCCGTATGACGGAATCAGCGCCGGCCTTCGAGACGGCGGGTCTTTCCTTCCGCTACCCGCACGCCGCATCGGACGCCTTGCGCGATGTATCGATCGTGGTGCCGCGCGGCGCGTTCTGCGCGGTGATCGGACCGAATGGCTCGGGCAAGTCCACGCTGCTGAGGCTGCTGCTCGGCGTGGAGGAGCCGACTTCCGGTACGGCTTGTTTCGCGGGTCGACCCGCCGGTTCCTGGGACCGGACGGCGATCGCGCGCGAGATCGGCGTTGTCACGCAGTCGGAGGACGTGGTGTTTCCGCTGTCGGTGCGTGACCTGGTTGCGATGGGTCGATACCCGCACCTGGGATCGTGGCGGCGCGAGGGCGCGGCGGACGTGCGTGCGATCGAGGACGCACTCGAGTTCTGCGGACTCGCCGGGATCGCGTTCCGCATGGTGTCATCACTTTCCGGTGGCGAGCGGCAGCGGGCGCGCATCGCGCGGGCACTTGCGCAGCAGCCGCGCACCTTCGTGCTGGACGAACCTACCGCCGCACTCGATATCGCCCACGAGATGGCGATCTTCGAGCTGATGTCACGCCTGGCGCGCCAGGATGATGCGGCCGTGCTGTTCGTGACGCACAACATCAATCTGGCGGCGCGTTACGCCAGCCATCTCGTTCTTCTCGAGAACGGCGCGCTTGCCGCCCAGGGGCCGCCGTCCTTCGTCATAACGCACGACCGCATTGCCACAGCCTATCACTGGCCTGTTTCCATTCGCCCTTATGGCGGGACAGGCCCCGACGCCGGCGCGCCGCAGGTGTCGCCACTCAGAAAAGAGGACGTGTGATCCGCTCAGAGAACACCCGGTTCGTAAATGCCGCTGCGATTGCTGCTGCGCTTGCCGTGCTGACCATGCCGTCCGCCGGGTCTGCCCAGACCGTGCGTGACACCCTCGCGATCGACTCGCTCGTCGTCACTGCGACGAAGCTGCCCGTGCCAGCCGCGGCGACAGGCGCGGCAATCACCGTGCTCAACGGGGATGATCTCCGTGCCCAGGGTGTCCGGCGGGTGGTTGATGCGCTTCGGCGGGTGCCCGGCGTCGCAATCGCGCAGCTCGGCGGCACGGGCGCCGTGGCGTCGGTCTTCATGCGCGGCGGTGAGAGCGACCATGTGCAGGTGCTGATCGACGGCGTGCAGGTGAATGATCCGGGCGGCTCGTATGACTGGGCGCATCTCACGACCGACGATGTCGAGCGCATCGAGGTCGTGCGCGGTCCGGTGAGCGTTCTGTACGGATCGGACGCAGTCGCGGGCGTTGTGCAGATCTTCACGCGCGCAGGCCTGGCATCCGGCCACTCCCTGCGGGCGCAGCTGATGGGCGGCCGCGGCGAGCGTGTAGGTCCCGAATCGAACGGCAGCTACGATGCTGTCGACTGGAACACCTCCGTCGGCGGCGGAGCCGCCATCGGCGCGACTGCATTGCGCTATGCCGCGACGGCGTCGAACGTGCGCTCCGACGGCGCATACGCGTACAACAACGAATATGACAACCGCACGTTCAGCGGCCGTCTCTCCCTGGAGCGTGCGGGCCTGCGCGGTGGAGTGACGGCGAGGTATGTAGATCAGGTGTTTCACTATCCCACGTCGGGCAGTGGCACACTGGCGGATCACAACCAGCTCACGGACGGGACTGCACTCACTCTGGGAGCGACGGCGGGCTGGTTCTTCACACCGACGCTGGAGCTGCGCGGCCAGGTTGCGGCGCACCGCAGCGAGACCGGCGGCAGCAATCCACCCGATGCGGACGGCGACGGGTTCTCGAACAGCACGGCGGATGTCCGCCGGAATTCCGCTGAGCTTGCGCTCAACGCGCACCTCGCCCGCGGCATCATCGCGACGATGGGCGCCGAGGCGGAGCAGCAGAAGGGGTCCACCACGTTCGACAGCGACGGTCCATTCGGTCCGTTCTCGACTGCCAGCGAGAGCCAGCGAAACAACGTCGGTTACTACGCGCAGCTGCTCGCTTCGCCCGTCGACCGGGTCGACCTGAGCGGCGGCGTGCGCGTCGACGACAACGAGCAATTCGGTACGTTCACGACCGGTCGCGCGTCCGCTGCCGTGCAGGTGCTGCCTGCGCTGCGCGTTCGCGGCGCGGTGGGCAGCGGATTCCGTGAGCCGACCTTCCTCGAAGCGTACGCCACCGGCTTCGCAGTGGGCGACCCCGACCTGCGTCCCGAGCGGTCAGCAAGCATCGAGGGCGGCGCGGAGCTTCGCATCGGCAGGGCTGTAGTGGGTGCGACGTATTTCTCCCAGCGCTTCCGCGACCTGATCCAGTACACGTTCACGGCCGAACCGGGCACGCCGAATTACTTCAACATCGGACGGGCCGAAGCGAGCGGTGTGGAGGTGACAGGAGCGCGGGATGCGGGTCCGGTCGACCTCAGCGCGCACTACACGTATGTCCACACGCGCGTGATTGACCAGGGATTCGGAGAGGACCGCGCTTTTCTGGAGGGCATGCGGCTGCTGCGGCGTCCGACGCACCAGGCGTCGCTTACCGGGGCTTTCTCACCTGCGAGGTCGCTGGACATGAGCACGTCGGTCATCTACACCGGCGATCGTGACGACCTGGATTTCACGGATCCGGCCGACTTCGCTGGTCGCAGGACAAAACTTCCGTCGCACGTGACGGTCGACGCGTCCGCGAGCTATCGCATACCGATGCGCGGTGCCGCTGTTGCGCTGCTGATGCGCGGCACGAACCTGTTCGATCGGCGATTTGACGAAGTGTACAATTTCCCGGCTGCAGGTCGCCTGCTGTGGATCGGTGCGAGTGTAGAGCTCGGCCGGGCTGGGTCCGCGCGCTAGGAAGTGCACTCCTCGCGCATGCGCATGTAGCTGTCGTACCGGATGGCCGGAATGCTGCCGTTCGCGACCGCGGTGCGGACGGCACAGCCCGGTTCGTGCGTGTGCGTGCAGGAGCTGTCGAAGCGACATTCGTCTATCAGTGGGCGGAACTCGGGGAAGTACGTGCCGAGGTCGTCGGCGTGCACGTCCCACAGACCCACCTCGCGCAGCCCCGGTGTGTCAGCGACGAATCCTCCGCATGTCAGGGGGATCAGCTTCGCCGATACCGTCGTGTGTGTTCCCTTGTTCACCGCTTCACTCACCTCGCCTATACGCAGGCCGAGGCCCGGCTCAACGACATTGAGCAGGCTCGACTTGCCGACGCCGCTCGGACCGGTCAGCGCACTGCTGCTGCCGCACAGCTTCGACCGCAGCTCGTCGATGCCAACGTCAGTGCGCACCGAGGTCCGCAGTGTGGCATAGCCCGCCTGGATGTAGGGTGCGAGGAATTCTTCAGCGGCTGCACTGCTGACGAGCTCCGACTTGTTCAGCACGATGAGCGCTGTGATGTCGTTGGATTCAGCGAGAATCAGGAACCGGTCGAGCATCCGGCTGTTCGGCTCCGGATTGGACGCGGCGAAGACGACTACGATCTGGTCGATGTTTGCAGCAATGACCTTCTGGCGCGCTCTTCCTGCGCCCGGCGCGCGGCGTGCGAGCTGTGAGCGGCGTGGTGCTACGCTTTCGATGACGTGGGAACCGTCCGGCTGCGGGGCCGTGATGACGTTGTCACCAGCCACGACCTGGCCGCCGGTCTTCGGATCGCGCTTGATGCGGCCACGCAGGACGGCTTCGATGGTGCGGCCGTCCTGCAGCTGGATCTGGTAGGTACCGCCAACGGCGCTGAGCACCGTCCCGGCGGCGGACATGGTCAGGCGGCGAAGCTCTCGAGTGCGGGGCCGAGATCGCCCTCGCGCAGCCGGCGGAGCGCGCGGTCACGCAGCTGACGAACGCGCTCGCGCGTCACGCCCAGCATGTTGCCGATCTCCTCGAGCGTATGCTCGCGGCCGCCCTCCAGTCCGAAGTAGAGCCGGACCACCCGTGCGTCACGCGGCGACAGCGTCTCGAGCGCGCGCTCGATCTGCTCCGCCAGCATGCGCTCTTCAACGGCGAGCTCGGGCTCCAGCGCCTCATCCGACATGAACCGCTCGACGAGCTGGCTGTCATCACCATCGCCGATCGGCGCGTCCAGCCGGATCTCCGCCGAGTTGAGCGTCGAGAGCGACTGCACGATCTCGGGTGTGAGGTGCGCAGCTGCAGCGACCTCCTCGAGCGTGGGATCCCGGCGCAGCTCCTGCTTCAGACGCTCCCGCTCGCGGAAGATGCGAGCGAGGTCGCTGGCGCGGTTGAGCGGGACGCGAACTGCGCGGCCCTGGTTTGCGAGCGCGGCCAGGATCGCCTGGCGGATCCACCAGACCGCGTAAGAGATGAACTTCACGCCCTGGTCCGGATCGAATTTGCGCGCGGCCGTGACCAGGCCGACGTTGCCTTCCTGGATCAGGTCGATCAGGGAGACGCCGCGGTTCTGATACTTCTTGGCGACGGAGATCACGAAGCGCAGGTTCGCGCGGACCAGCTTCTGGACCGCATCTTCATCCCCCGCGCGTGCGCGGTGGCCGAGCTCGATCTCTTCCTTGCCGGTCAGCAGCTCGTGCAGGCTGACTTCGCGAAGGTACTGATCGAGCGCGCTCCGCTCTTCGTTATTGGAGGCAAAGTCAAAGCCGCCTTCCCGGCGGCGACGCCGCTTGCGGGCCTCAGTCACTGGTTTGATCCGGTTCTGGTACTCTTCGTAGACCACCGTGGCCACCCCTGAGTGGTGCGGACACGCAAATCCTCTGCCCGGGGGTGGTCATGGTGCGCCTCTCTAACCCCCTGCTCCACCGCCTTGTTCCGTTCTGTCACAAGCATCTCTCCCGGGAATGGCTCTTGCGCCACCATGCCTCCCGTAACGAACGATACCACAGGAGGTTGGACATGACAGAGCAGCGCGAAGAACAGACCATCGGCCACACCCATCAGGGCGCTGAGCCCGGCCGGATCGGCGGTCGTGACGCGAAGCAGGCGCACAGCTCGAAGACCGAAGGCACCAATCGCGACTTCGACGACACCCGCGAGTCTGCGAATCAGGGTCACGGCCATCCCCGCGAGGAGCGCGGCGATCACCGCTGAGCCGTTACCGCCCCTCGTCGGGCTCGGCCGGCACCGCGCCGCCGGGTGGCGCGGGCACTGTGTCGCGCTGCCCGGCGAGGAGCTTGTCGATAGGGGTTGGCGGCGGGCCGCCACCCTGTTTCAACGCTTCCCTGAGTGCCGTCACGTCCCGCATGAGGAGCCGGAGATCCGCGAGCGACGAGTCCTTCGGCGCGTCGGCGCCGATCTGTGCTACAATTCGGTCCGCGAGCGCCTGTATCTGACGCAGCTTCGCTTCTACCGAGTACGACCCCGCCCGCAGGTAGCGGATGGAGTAGCGGGTCTCGAGGAGCCGGTCGGTCAGCGCCTCGGCGCGCTCGAACCGGGCCAGCGCCATATCATTCAGCTCCCCACTGTGCGCCGCCGACAGCTCGGTGTAGAGCAGGGCGAGGGCGGTATCGAGGGGGACACCGGCAATGGGCGCCACGGCCGCGGCCGGTGGTGCCTGTTGCGGCTCTTCGGCGCGCGGGCCGCAGGCCGCGACGGCCATCATCAGGATCGACAGTTGAATTGCTTTCTTCATGCGTGAGAACGGTGGGGGCAAGGGCTATGCCCCCGCAATGGCAGATGCGGCCGTGACAATGCTGCGATGGGACGCTGCAGGCGCAACCGATCGCGGGCGGGTCCGCCGTCGCAACGAGGACGCCATCCTGGTCCGGCCGGAGCGCAGGCTGTTCGCGGTGGCGGACGGCATGGGCGGCCATGCCGCGGGCAACGTCGCGAGCGCGGTTGCGGTTGAAACGCTCGAGCGCGCCTTCCCGCGCGCGCCGTCGCCCCGCATCGGGGCGCCGGCACTGGCGAGCCGGATCAATGACGCAATTTCACTCGCGAACCAGGCGATCCTGGATCGCTCGGCGGCGCACGCGGCGGAAGCGGGCATGGGCACGACCGTGACGGTGCTTTCGCCGCTGCGCGCGGACGCTGCATGTGTGATCGGCCATGTCGGCGACTCGCGGGCCTACCGTCTTCGCTCCGAGGGGACGGGTGAGGGCTTCATGCAGATCACGCGCGATCATACATGGGTGCAGCAGCAGGTGGACGCAGGTGCACTCGACGCTCTGCAGGCGCGGGCACACCCCTGGTCGAGCATTCTCACGCGCGTGCTCGGCATGGAGCAGCTGGGTCCGGCCGACATCCACGTTATCGATGTCCGGCCGGGT
The DNA here is from genome assembly GCA_036377735.1 of Longimicrobiales bacterium. Classification (GTDB taxonomy): domain Bacteria; phylum Gemmatimonadota; class Gemmatimonadetes; order Longimicrobiales; family RSA9; genus DASUXU01. Next base: position 23,042 of record DASUXU010000105.1, on the reverse strand, counting down.
GACATCTTCCTGCTCTGCTCCGACGGTCTCACCGGCATGGTGGCAGATGATGAGATCGCAGCCCTGCTGTCGGGCAGCGGGACGCCTGCCGGGATATGCGCGCAGCTCATTGCGGCCGCAAACCGCAACGGCGGGCGCGACAACATATCCGTGATCGTCCTCCGCGCGTCGCTGTAAGAGTATCTCATACGACATACTTGTCACGCGGCTGCGCCACGCGACATCTTGGGCGCTCCCGACTGCAATGGAGCGCATGTGATCGAAGTCGATGGATTGACCCGCTACTACGGCGACTTCGCCGCGGTGACGGACCTGTCGTTCCGCGTCGAGCCGGGCGAGGTGGTAGGCATGCTGGGGCCGAACGGTGCCGGCAAGACGACGACGCTGCGGTCGCTGGTGGGCATCATCCGTCCGACGCGCGGCAGCATCTCGATCAGCGGTCACGACCTTCTGACCGACCCGGTCCCGGCCAAGCGACAGCTGGCATTCATCCCGGACGAGCCGCAGCTCTTCGAGCATCTCACGGTCCGCGAGCACCTGCAGTTCATGGCGCGCATCTACAATGTCGCCGATGCGGGTCCGCGTATCGATCAGCTTCTGGAAGAGCTGGAGCTGAACGAGAAGACATCCATGCTTCCGGACGCGCTGTCCCGCGGAATGAAGCAGAAGCTCGCTATTGCGTGCGGTCTTCTGCACGACCCGCGCGCGCTTCTTCTCGATGAGCCGCTCACCGGGCTTGATCCGGGCGCTATCAGGAAGACGAAGCAGACGATTCTGCGTCAGGCGGAACGCGGCGCCGCGGTGATTCTCAGCTCCCACCTGCTCTCCCTGGTCGAGGAGCTGTGCACGCGCCTGCTCGTCATCGACCGCGGCCGTCTGGTCGCAGCCGGTACAATCGAGGAGATCGCGCGGAGCAAGCCGGAACTGGAAGGCCGCGGCCTCGAAGAGCTGTTCCTCGCACTGACCGGTTCGGCTTGAGCCTGCTTCCGTCCTATCTGTTCTTCCTGCGGACAACGTGGCGGAACCGCGCGCTTCAATTCGGCCGGCGGATTCGTTCGCCGCGCTATGCGATCGCGCTGGTGCTGGGCATCACATACTTCTTTTTCGCATTCGGCGGCCCGAAACTGTTCGGCAGTGATGGCGGCCGCAGCGCTAACGGCGGCGCGCTCATCCGCGTAGCCGACACCATCGGTCCATTCCTGCTGCTGCTGTTTGTCGCTCTGTGGTGGTTCTACGGCAAGATGGGACAGGCGCTGCATTTCACCCCTGCAGAAGCGAACCTGCTGGTACCGGCACCGCTCACCCGCCGGCAGCTCATCCAGTTCAAGCTTCTCAACGCGGTGCCGGGCACACTGCTCACCGCGCTGATGTTCACACTGATCTCGCGCGGCGCACCGCTCGGGCCCGCCGCGCGCTTCGCATCGCTGGTGGTTCTGTTCGGCACGCTCCGCCTGCACCAGATTGCGGCGACACTTGTGCGCAGCAGTCTTGCACAGCAGGGACGCACCGGCCTTCGCAATGCCTGGCCCGCCGTCCTGGCATTTGCCGCGATCGTCGGGTCGGTGGCGTACACCCTGTTCCTCGACCGCGCGGCGATCACAGCCACGCCTGACGCAGGCGCCATCATGCGCGCACTCGCCGGCACCCTGTCACAGGCTCCAGCATCCATAGCGATGGCGCCGTTCACGGCTGCCCTGGCGCCCGTGGCCGCCAAGTCGCTCGCGGGCTGGCCGGTGCCCTTCGCCATCGCGATCGCGATTCTGATCGCCCATTACATCTGGGTGATCCGCATGGACGCCGCGTTCGAGGAGGGCGCGGTCGCTGCCGGCGCTGCAATCGCAGCGAGGGTCGAAGCCGTAAGGCAGGGCAGGCGGGTCACACTCGGCGCGCCGTCGAAGACGGTCCGGGCCCCATGGTTCCCGCTCCCGTCGGAGGGCGAGCCGGCCTATGCGATCTGGTGGAAGAATATCCTGCAGGTGACACGCGGCACATCGCGCGTGATGCTCGTGCTCGTCTTCTTCGTGCCGGCGTTTCTGATCTTCTTCGATAACCGGGGGAATGATTCGCACGGAATCGCGATGGTCGGAGCGATCATGCTGCTCGTGTTCGGCGCGATGGCCACGATCCTCGGACCGCTCCACATGCGGAACGATCTGCGCGGCGACCTCCGGCGGATCGAGCTGTTGCGCACACTACCCGTTGGCGGCAGCCGGCTGGTCGCCGCCGAGGTTGCAGCATCCACACTCACGCTGACCGCGGTGCAGGTCGTCATGTTTGCGGCCGCCGCGGGACTCGCTCTCTATTCGGGACGGGTCGATCTGCTGCCCTTCGCCGCGGCCGCCATCATTCCGCTGATTCTGCTGCTGATCGCCGTCAACGGGACGATGGTGCTGATCCATAACGGCTTCGCCCTCCTGTTCCCTGCGTGGGCGAACCTGAAGCGGGGCACGCAGGGCCCCGGCGTCGAGAACTTCGGTCAGAACATCCTGATCATGGTCGGCACGTTCCTCCTGTTTGCGCTCAGCTTCGTGGCTCCCCTGCTGGTGGCCGCTGCGTCGGGCGGCGCACTTGCATTTCGACTGGGTGCGTGGGCGGGTGTGCCGGCCGCCTTCGTATTCGTGCTGGCGCTGTATCTGCAGGCTGCGGGTATCATTGCATGGCTCGGCCGCGTGTATGATCGCATCGATCCGGTGGAGGCGGGCCTGTGCGACTGAGCTGACGCCTTCCGCAGACTACGACAGGAACCCGCATGTTCATGCTGCAATCGGCAGACTTCTGGCAGACGACCTGGTTCGGCGCAACGTCGCGCCAGCTCGCCACCGCAGCCATCGTTGCTGCCGCTACCCTCGCCCTCCTGCTCCTGATCCGGTGGCTGCTCTGCCGCCAGCTCGAGCGGGTCGCTGCGAAGACGTCTAACCGTGCGGACGACTTCGCACTGCAGATCGTCCGCAGGACTCATTTCTATTTCTTTGCATTCGTCGCGGTCTATGCCGGTGTCCGCGCGCTGCCGCTGTCCGCCCCTCTGGCGTACGCGCTCCGCGTAGCCGGCGTTTTTGCGTTCACACTGCAGCTCGCAGCGTGGGGCAATGCGGTCATCGCTGCATACCTCAGCCGCCAGATCAAGCGCCGCATGTCGCGCGACGCGGCATCGGCAACGACCATGACCGCGGTGGGTTACATCATCCGCTTCGTGTTCTATGTCGTGCTGCTGGTGCTCGCGCTCGACAATCTCGGCTTCGAGGTGCGCACGCTCGTCACCACGCTCGGCATCGGCGGCATTGCGATAGCGCTCGCGCTCCAGAAAGTCCTCGGCGACCTGTTCGGCTCGCTCTCGATCGTCCTCGATAAGCCGTTCGTGCTGGGCGATGCAATTGCGGTAGGCGAGCTCAGCGGCACGGTCGAGCACATCGGGCTGAAGACGACTCGCCTCCGCAGCCTGTCGGGTGAGCAGCTGGTTTTCTCGAATAGTGACCTGCTCGAGGCGAGAATCCGGAATTTTCAGCGGCTGCGCGAACGGCGCGTTGTCATCACCATCGGCGTTACGTACCAGACTCCGCGGGCCAACCTGGCCGAAATCCCGGACGTGCTCCGCGAGGCGGTGCTGCAGCATGAGCAGGCGCGCTTCGACCGCGCTCACCTCAGTACATACGGTCCGAGCTCCATCGATTTCGAGCTGGTATACACCGCAACGACGAACGACTATGCGACGCACATGGCGATGAAGCAGGCCGTCTACCTCGAGATTCACCGCCGCTTCGAGGAGATGGGTGTCTCGTTCGCCTATCCGACCACGACCGTCTTTCTCGAGCGCAGCGGTCCGTCCGGCAGTGCGCTACAGGATACCGCCGGTGTAGAGGTGGACACGCCAGCCGGTCGGTGAGCGGAGGGCGCGCGCGACATCGATGCGTACAATGCCGTCGAGCAGACTTACACCGGCGCCCGCGGATACCAGCGGGCGGCTCACGTCGAAGTCGTCGTGCACGCCCGCCCATCCGGCATCCGAAAACAGCGCCAGCCTGAACGCCGGGAAGCTGGTGGCCAGCTCGGCGCGCGACCGCCAGTAAGTGTCGCCGGCGAGCACGGCATAGTCGTAGCCTCGGATCGTTGTGTAGCCGCCCAGGTACCAGATGCTCTGGGCAGGGACGTCGCCGAACGTGGTGCCTGCGCTGCCTTCGATCCCGAGTGTCAGCCGTGCCGGCATCGGAGCGGAAGCCCGCACGGTGAGAGCGGGCTGCGTGAATTCGAATGTGCCCGTCTCCGCGCGGCCGCGCAGCTCGAGACCACCGCGCACCGCGGCGGGATTGAGACCGAAGTCCCGGCGCAGTGTGAGCACGCCGCCGTACTGGTCGGCCCTGCTCGCCTCGATGTTCGGCGCGAACACGTGGTCGTCATTGAGCAGGTGTCGCACACTGAAATCCGTCATCCGGTCCACGTCCGTCTGCCGCTCGCCGTACAGTCGCAGCGCGTACCACTGCGTTTCGGAAGCGGCGGGGGTGAGACTGAGCTCTGCACCCGTCGCCCGGAAATAGCGGGCATCGTCATGCCCGAGCAGCAGTGCGTTCAGTGTAGCGGGCAGCGAGAACGGCCGCAGCATGTGATCGGTTGCGCTCAGCCGGCGATATCCGCCCAGGCGGTAGGTCCGCGATGTGCCTTCCCGCTCGAACGCGAGCTCCGCACTGATCTCGCTATCGGCCGTGCCGTAGCGCAGCTCACCGAGCGTGGTGACGCGGCCAAGGTCCATCTGACCGCGGGCACCGAGTGACAATCCTTCCACGCGGTTGTACCGCACGAGCCCCGGGCGGCTCAGTCCCAGCGCAAGCCGGGGGCGGCCGACCTGCCACGGCACGTCCGGCAGATCGCGCACGCGGTCCAGAATCGCGTCCCGCTCGGTTTCGGTGAGCAGCGTCTCCCCCGCGTAGATCGAGGACGGCAGTGACTCGCTGGAGATCAGCACACTGTCCGGCGCGCGCGTCACCACGTAGTTGCGTGGGACACATGTGCGCCGCCTGCCGGCTATCGAGTCCGCGCGCGCAGCGCTGTCGGCGGCGGCGGCCCGCCGCGCCCTGCGCTCCGCGCGCCGCTGCGAGACGGTCTCGGACGTGTCCGTACCCGCGCCCGTTCTCACTGATACGGTCACCGCGGTCGTGGGTGTGCAGCCGCGCATGACCGCACTGTCCAGAGGGATCCGCCCCGCCAGCGTATCACCCAGGACGATGTAATCGGAGTACGTGCGCTCGTAGTTCAGCGGGAACGTCCCGAACGAACCGACGCGAATTACGCCCTCGGCCGATACCGAGCGTGGCAGCCACCAGCGCAGGTCGTACAACCCGTAATCCACGGCCAGGTGTGACAGGTCCACGCCGAACGGCTGAAGGAAGCCGGGGATGTCGTCGTCGTCATCGCCGTCGCGCGTGAAGTCGAACGCGCGTGCGAGCCGGAAGACGGCCTGCACGATGGCGTGGCTGTCGGCCTCGATCCAGAACGAGCCGGCGATCAGGTGCGGGTCCCGCCGGCGTGGAATGAACTCCAGCTCCTGCAGCCGGATCGTCCTGCCGTCCGGCAGGCGGATTACCGTGGAATCACCGGACCGGAAGCGGTAGTTGCGCTCACCCGGCGCGCTCAGCGGATGGATGATGCTGGTCGTATCCAGGCGGATCAGCAGGTCACTGTCCATGGGATCGAATGCGATGTGCGGCATGTAGTCGCCGAGATCGCCCGGGACCTGAACTTTCGGCAGTGCAACCGGCACGACCTCGCGCGCACCGATCACGTCGATCTCGATGTCACCGGTGCGACGCCAGTGCACGCGGGACGCGGTCTCACGGCGGAAAATCAGCCGGTCGCGGCCGAGCATCCTGTAACCGGCGGAGATGCGCTCCGTCGCGAGCGTCTGATACTCGCGAATCGACTGGTCGACGGTCTGGCGCCGCTCACGTGCGCCGTCCGCCAGTGTGACCGCGCGCGCGTCGAGGTACGCGTCCTCACGACCCTGCGCCGCGATGCACGTGGGGATCAGCGCAAGCACTGCGCACGCGCACGAGGCACGAAAGACGGACATCACGGCGCGACCACGCGGGCCCAGTCCCAGCTCTTCATACCGGCGTCATCCACCGCCTTGATCCGGACCTCCTCTCCGCTCCGGACGCCGGACAGCGTTACCGACGTCGCATCGCGGCCCTGCACCTGGCGGCTGCCGCGGCCGTCGCCCCACTCGATCACGAAGCTCCGGACATCCGACTCGGGCACCTTCGTCCACTCCACGCGGACATCGCTGCCGCTGCGGGTCGCGCGCACGCCGGCCAGGCGCGACGGGCTCGAGGCGAGCAGCATCAGCGTCGCAACATTCGTCCTGGCCACCTCTGCCACGAGCTGCTGATTGATCGTCTCCAGCACATCGTGCGACTGGTGGTAGTGCGGATTTCCGAGAATCGGGTAGGAGCCGATGCCGCCGACAATGTCGCCGTAAGCGTCGTAGTATGCCTGCGCATCCGTGCTCTTGTAGTACTTCGCATCATAGGTGATGAGCTTAGTGAAACCCATCGCGGCCGCGTGCTGGATGTCACGGATGCCATCGTTCGAGTAGCGGATGGTGTTGTCCAGGCGCTGATCGTTCGCGAAGCCGATCATGTCGTTGTTCAACGCACCGACGATCTTCTTGCCACTCGCGACCGCACGCCGGACGTATTCCCGGCTGCCCAGCAGTCCGGCCTCTTCACCCGTGAAGAACGCAAACTCGAGGGTGCGCTTCTGCGGCCGGCCCGCCATGACGCGCGCGGACTCGAGCAGCGCAGTGGAGCCGGACGAGTCGTCATCCGCGCCCGGTCCGCTCACCACCGAGTCGAAGTGGCTGCTCACGACGTAGACCGCGTCGGGATCCATCGTGCCCGGCAGCCGCGCGATGATGTTGGCCGTCCGCACCGGGCCGTTGCCGCCGCGTGGTGTCGGCTCGAAGTACTGCACCTCCGGTTCGTAGCCCCACGACCGAAGCTGCGAGATGATGTAATCGATGGCGCGCGCATTGCCCGGCTGCGTGATGTACTTCGAGCCGTAGCCGAACAGCTCGTTCGCATATGCGTAGATCCGGTCCTTCGAGATGTCGGCAACGGCAGCCGTCACCGCCGGCGCAATCGGAGCGTAGACCTCGCGCGCGAACTTCGTCAGCGCGGTTTCCGCAGCGAGCATGTCCCTCACGCGCGCACGCAGGTCCGCCGTCTGCACCTGCCGCGTGAGATCGACCAGATATACTCCCCGCTCCGGAGAGACTGTATCGCCGTCCCGCTCGGCAACGATCAGAATTCTTCGGCCGTCCGGAGACGGCACCCAGTCGTACTCCGGCGCGACCGCACGCACCGTGTTGTTGTGGAAGAGCCGCGTTCTCTCCCCGGTCCGCGCGTCGTACAGATACGACCTGCGGTGTCGCGCCTCTCCCATCACGGCCAGAATCGTGGAGTCATTGAGGTATTGCGGCATCAGGTCGTGCTGGATCTCGTGCGTCAGCTGACGCGGCCGCCCGTTCGGTCCCATTGCTGCCACATCGATCACATACAGCTCCCAGTCCTCGCGCGGCATTCCCTGGAATGCAACGCTGGATCCGCTCGGCGAAAGACGCGGTGCTGCGGTCTGGTATGGCAGCGTCAGCACCGCTTCGCCGCCGGTCGCGCTCACCACGTGCAACGAAGACGACGCGCCGTCCCGGACGATGTACGCATACCTGCTGCGATCGGCCGACAGCGTAAGCGACGTGCCTGTTACCGGCTGCGTACCGCCGGTGCGTGCGATCCTCTGGCGGTCCAGTGTGTAAAGCACGCTGCCATCGGACAGCCACTGGGGGTCCGTTTTCTGACCCGCACCGGACGTCACGGCGACGCCGCGTTCGTTGTCCAGACGGTAGAGCTGCGGACCTTCGGCGTCGCTCGCGAAATAGTGGAGCGCGCCATCGGGTGAATGCAGGACCGCCGTCGCCTTGAGACCACTGATCCGGCGCTCCGTGTTGTCGGCAAGCCTCCGAATGACAATGACGCCGTCGCCTGAACGCGCATCGATGTACGCGAGCGTGCCGTCGGATCCGAAGGAGACCGGTGCCGCGGGGACTACTCCTGCTTCGCGCACGCTGGTGCCGGACAGGGTGACGACATGCGTAACCGCGGATGCACCCGTGCCGGTCATATACACTGCGTGCGACCCGTCGGGGCTCCAGCGCACGGCGCGACCGTCGGTCGTCAGTGTCGTGGTCTGATACAGCTCGCCCGTGAGCAGCGCGATCGGCACGCGGTAGCCAGCGTTGTTGCCGCCGCCGAGAAGATTATCCAGCCGCTGGAGGGCGTCGATGTAACGGCCTCCCTCCCAGGCGAACAGCGCGGAGTCGAACGGCGCATACCCGATCGGGCGGACTGCCTGGGCGGCGGCCGGCACCGCCGCGGCGATCGAGAGAATTGACATGCCGGCGGTCAGAACGGTCGATAACGGGCGCATTCGCTCCACGGGTGCAGGAGGGATGGATGATCCCCGTGACAATGTCGCGTTACCCGTGTGCATCGCAACTCTCCGACGGTTGCACCCTCATGGGGGCGGCGCTACCCTGACTGCCTCTTTTTTGAACAGGGGACGGATATGCGGCTGCAGGGCAGGATTGCAATGGTTACGGGCGCCAGCTCCGGCATCGGAGAGGCATGCGCCCGCCGGTTGGCGACGGAGGGTGCGGCACTCGTGCTCTGGGCGAGGCGGCTGGAACGCCTGGAGGAAATCGCGTCCGGGATCCGCGAGGCGCACGGCGTCTCCGTGCGTACAGCAGCCGTCGACGTGCGGGACCGCGCCGCAGTCCGCACCGCCGTCGACACCCTCGCCGCCGATGGCGCCGTGCCGCACATCCTCGTCAACAACGCTGGTCTCGCCAGCGGCTTTGCCCCATTCCAGGAAAGCGATCCTGACGACTGGGATCGCATGATCGACACCAACATCAAGGGACTGCTGAACGTGTCGCGGAGCATCATCCCGCTCATGGTGGAGGCAGGTGCCGGTCACGTGATCAACATCGGCAGCACCGCCGCGCACATGCAGTACCCGAAGGGCAACGTATACTCTGCGACGAAGTTCGCCGTGCGCGCACTCTCGGACGGCATGAACATCGACCTCGCTGGCACACCGGTCCGCGTCTCCAACGTGGACCCGGGTTTCGTCGAAACGGAGTTTTCGATCGTGCGCTTCCACGGCGACGAGGGACGCGCGAAGAAGGTTTACGAAGGGTTCACGCCGCTCTCCGGGGACGATGTCGCGGACGCGGTCGCATACGTTGCCGCACTGCCGCCGCATGTGAATGTGCTGGACATCGTGCTCGTGCCGACGGCACAGCGCAATGTGTACGTCGTAGACCGGAAGTGATGCGATGAACAGCGTGCTTGCTGCGGTGATACCCGGGCCCGGCCACGCGGTCGAGGTGCGCGAGCTGCCGGTTCCCGTGCTCGAGCATGATTCCGCGCTGCTCGAGGTGGAGCTGAGCGAGGTATGCGGCACGGACGTGCATCTGCGGAACGGCCTCCTGGAAGGCGTGCCCTATCCGCTCATCCCCGGCCATGTAAGTGTCGGGCGACTCGCTGCCATTCACGGCACCATGCGTGATGTAGATGGCAATCAGCTGCACGAGGGCGATCGTGTCACGTTCCTGGACGTGCACCGCACGTGCAACGCGTGCTGGTACTGCCTCGTGGCCAAAGCGTCGACGCGCTGTCCCTCCCGGCGGGTGTATGGCATCACCTACGGCGCCGTCGACGGCCTGGCCGGCGGCTGGGCGGAAGCTGTCTATCTCAAGCCCCAGACGCGCATCCTGCCCCTCGGCAGTGTAGCGCCCGAGACGTTCATGGCGGGTGGCTGCTCGCTGCCCACTGCGCTGCACGCCATCGAGCGGGCAGAGATACGCGTTGCAGACACCGTACTGGTGCTCGGAAGCGGGCCTGTCGGACTCTCGGCGATCATCCTCGCCCGCATGAGCGGCGCCGGTCTCATCCTGTGCATCGGCGCGCCCACGTCGCGGCTCGAAGCGGCGCGTTCGGCAGGGGCGAATGAGACGGCGGACATCGGCATTGCCAGCATTTCAGAGCGACTCGAATGGGTGCTCGCACACACGGGCGGTCGTGGCGCCGATATTACCATCGAGGCAACAGGCAGTCCGCACGCGGTCGTTGAAGCCATGCAGTTCACGCGGGACGCTGGCCGTGTCGTAGTGGTGGGACAGTACACGGATCATGGCGAGACGTCATTCAACCCGCACAGCGACCTGAACCGCAAACATCTGGAAGTGCGCGCGTGCTGGGGCTCCGACTTCTCTCACTTCTACCGCGCCGTACGTCTGCTCCAGGATCCGGCGCGCGCAGCCGTGTGGGAAGATCTGTCGCTCGAGCGGTACTCACTCCACTCTGCGAATGATGCGCTGTACGCAGTCGAAACCGGCTCTGTCGTAAAGGCCCTGATCGATCCGACGCTGTGACGCATTGCGTGATGCGAGTGCATGGCCGACATTTCGGCATACTGCTCGTTGTCGTAGAAGGAGATACAGAGTTGAACAGAGTCATCCGCGCGCTTGTTGTCGCGACGGCGATTCTCGTGGCGCGCACTGCACACGCGCAGGATCCGCCGCCACCTCAGCCGCCCCAGAACCCGCCCGCACAGAATCCGCCTGTGCAGAACCCACCGGCGCCGACGCCGCGCGACACCGCGGCGTTGCCGGCGCCACAGGCGCCAGAGCCGGAGCCGGATCGCTGGGCGGCCGCTGTCGACCTCGGGTTCAACGCATCCACCGGCAACACGCGCCTGATGCTTCTCACCACGGGGTTTCGCGTCAGGCATCTCGAGACGGAGAGCTTCCGCCTGGACTGGGGCGTTACGTTCCGCTACGGCGAGAGCCGCGGCGCTGTGGTGGCGCGCAGTGCGCAGACGAGTCTCAACTTCGACCTGACACCCAAGTCGTTGTGGACACCGTTCGTATTCGCGACGTTCGAGCACGACCCCTTCCGGCGGCTGGACCTGCGATCCAACACGGGGTCCGGTGTGACCCATTCGCTCTATCGTGAGGCGGATGGCGAGATCACAGTGAGTGCGGCGGCGCTGTACAGCCACGAAGGCTTCACGGTCCCTACGCAGCCGTCGAAGAACGATGCGCGATGGAGCGTCCAGGCGAAGGTGAACCGGAAGATCGGGTCATCGATGAAGATCGAGAATGCGTCGTTCTACAAGCCCGTATGGGACGAGGGCGGGGACTACAACATGCAGTCGGTGACCAAACTGTCTTCCAAGATCACCGAGCGCCTTGCGATGACGCTCAGCCATGAGTACCTGAAAGACTCGACACCGCCGGATGGCGTAAAACGCGAGGACCAGCGCGTGCAAGCCGGCCTTACGTTCGAGTTCTGACCGACCGACTTACTTTGCAGCCGTTTTCACCACACCTGAGCAGGAAGAAACCGCATGGCGAACCGCACCGCAGAATTCAAGACGAACCAGGGCGACTTTTCGGTCGAGCTGTTCGAGGACAAGGCCCCGATCACCACGAAGAACTTCGTGGACCTGATCGAGAAGGGGTTCTATGACGGACTGACGTTCCACCGCGTGATCGACGGCTTCATGATCCAGGGCGGCTGCCCGAGCGGTACAGGCACAGGTGGTCCGGGCTACAAGATCAGGGATGAGTTCCACTCCGACCTGAGGCACAGCGGCCCGGGCATTCTGTCAATGGCGAACGCGGGCCCCAACAGCGGCGGCTCCCAGTTCTTCATCACCCTTGCCGCGACGCCGTGGCTCGACAACAAGCACGCCGTGTTCGGCAAGGTGACGAAGGGGATGGACGTGGTGGAGAAGATCGGGAAGGTGAAGACCGGCGGTGCGGATCGGCCGGTGGAGCCCGTCGTGATGGAGACCGTGTCGCTCTCCTGACCTCGCGGTTGTTCTTATTTTCTGAGAAACGGCGTTCGCGATGCGAGCGCCGTTTCGATTTCAGCCATTTGCATTCGTGCGATCGCCGAGAGTGCCGCCGGCGATACAGAGCGGCGCTCGCCACGCGTGAACAGCCGCAGCACCCGCGCGGAGCGGTAGAGCTCGGCCGAAACCGCCGGGAGACCGATCAGACCGCTCCGGCCGCCGGGACCGAGCCGCACCACGTCGCCTGTGCGGCGCTCGAGCAGGATGTTCAAGCCGAACATCGCGGACTTCTCGGGATAGTCGAGATAGACGAAGCCCGTTTCCAGACCGAGCTCCTCCGCAAGGCGGTCCTCGACCGCGCGCTTCGTCTCCGAATCCGTCTCGAGCCACGCGGGCGTGCCGGTATCCAGCTCAGCCGCGACCACTTCGGCGGCGCGCTTGGGCAGGCGGCGCGCACGGATGTCGGACACGGCTGCTGCAACGCTTAGCGCCGCATCATCATCGCGCGCCACAGCACGCCCGTCGATAAGAAACATCACGCCCTCATCCGTCTGACCGACCAGTTCGTCGCCCGATACCAGGCCACTGCGCAGCGCATCACTTACGACGCGCTTGTACATCACGGTCGCGGCACGAACGGCGTGGTGCCAGTAAACATTCCTGAACATCTGGTACTTCGCGAACAGCAGTGACTCGAGAGCCGCCACGGCTTTCTCATGAACACCGATCTCGAGACGGCCGGTTGCAGGATCCTCGAGCAGCAGCAGACCGTGCAGCAGGCGGTCGACGTCCACGTCGCCGTACGGCACGCCACAGAAGCGCGCATCGCGTCGCAGATAATCGATCTTGTCCAGGTCGAGACTTCCGGACACCAGGCCCTGCAGCGGGTTTGTCGACTGCCCCCGGACAAGTGCCTCGATGCGCGGTGCGGCGTCACCGGCGACAGTGCGCAACGCGGCCGCGACGTCGGGGTCCGTGAAGAAATGACCGACGAGCGCTTCGTGATGACCCGGAATCAGGTCGGACTCGAGCTCCTCGAGCGCGTGCGAGAACGGGTAATGACCGATGTCGTGCAGGAGAGCGGCGAACGGAATCAGGGCACAGTCCAGCGGGTCGATCCGCTCGAGTGCGCCCTGCTCTTTCAGAATCAGAATTGCCCGCCGGGCGAGGTGGTAGACGCCGACGGCGTGGTCGAATCGCGTGTGTGTCGCGCCGGGATAGACCAGGTGGGCATGGCCGAGCTGCTTGATGTAGCGCAACCGCTGGAATGCCGCGGAGTCCACGATCCGGAGGGCGACTTCGTCCAGCCGGATCGTGTCCCACAGCGGATCACGGATCGTCAGTCCCGGCGACGGCAGGCTCATGCGTCGAACGGGTGGCCCGTTATTACTTCGGGCCCGCCTGCTTCACACCGTCCTGCACACCCGCCTCGTACTTCTTGAAGTTGTCGCGGAACATGCCCGCGAGCTTCGCGGCCATCTCGTCGTACTTCGCGCCATCCGCCCACGTCGAGCGTGGATCGAGCACGTTGTCCGGTACGCCGGGAACTGACACGGGAACGTGCAGTCCGAAGATGCTGTCCGTACGCGTCTTCACGTTGTCGAGCTCGCCGCGCAGTGCCGCGGTGACCATGGTGCGCGTGTAGCTCAGCTTCATGCGTGACCCGGTGCCGAACGCGCCGCCCGTCCAGCCCGTGTTCACGAGCCACACGTGTGCACCGTGTTCCTTCAGCTTCTCACCGAGCAGGTTCGCATACACACTGGGCGGCAGCGGCAGGAACGGCGCGCCGAAGCACGCGCTGAACGTCGCCTTCGGCTCCGTCACGCCGCGCTCCGTGCCCGCAACCTTCGCAGTATAGCCTGACAGGAAGTGGTACATGGCCTGTTCGGGTGTCAGCCGCGCGATTGGCGGCAGCACGCCGAACGCGTCCGCCGTCAGCATCATCACGTTCTTCGGGTGACCGCCCATCCCCTCGAGCACTGCGCCCGGGATGAAGTTGATCGGATAGCACGAGCGCGTGTTTTCCGTGATCGACACGTCATCGAAATCCGGGACCAGTGTCCTGTCGTCGATCACCACGTTCTCGAGGATCACGCCGAACCGGCGGCTCGCCTGCCAGATCAGCGGCTCTCCCTCCGCGGACAGCTTCACCACCTTCGCGTAGTTGCCGCCTTCGAAGTTGAACACGCCCCGCTCGGACCAGCCGTGCTCGTCGTCGCCGATCAGCGCGCGGTCGGGATCCGCCGACAGCGTGGTCTTGCCTGTTCCGGACAGGCCGAAGAACAGCGCCGTGTCACCATTCTTGCCAATGTTGGCCGAGCAGTGCATCGGCATTACGCCGTCCTGCGGCATCAGGTAGTTCATCACCGTGAAGATGGACTTCTTCATCTCGCCGGCGTAGCGCGTACCGCCGATCATGACCGTGCGGTCCTCGAAGTTCAGCACCACGAACGTGCTCGTGCGTGTGCCGTGCTTCGCCGGATCCGCCTGGAACTCGGGCGCGTGGAGGATGGTGAAGCCGGGCGCGAAATCCTTGAGCTGGTCCGCCGTCGGACGGATGAACATGTTGTGGACGAACAGGGACTGCCACGCATTGGGTGAAATGGCGCGCACGTTCAGGCGATGCTTGGGGTCCGCGCCACAGTACAGGTCCGTCACAAAGAGCTCGTCCCGGCTGGACAGGTACTCCACCACGTCCGCCTTCAGGACCTCATACTGCTCCGGAGAAAATGCCGGGTTGCGGTCCCACCAGATCTGCGACTCTGTGGACGGCTCCCGGACAATGAACTTGTCGTCCGGTGACCGGCCCGTGTGCGGCTGCGTGATTGCGACGAACGAGCCATCCGCAGTCAGGCGGCCCTCTCCCCGCCGGACCGCCGCCTCGATCAGTGAAGCCGGCGGCAGGTTTCTATGTGTCGTGCGGGCGCGAATACCGTGCAGCGCCCGGTCCGCCATTTTTGTTGAGCTTGCCAAAATTACCTCTGGTCTGATGACGAATAAGACGGCTAGGGTACTCGGTTTTAAGGAGCGCTGTCAAGCTGATACGGCCTCCGGCGCCCACCGCACGCCCACTGGTCAGAAGCCCTGGCGTCCGGTAGTATGGCCGCAGTGACTCCCTTCGCGCTTCTCCTCGGCCTCTCGCTGCAGGCAGTGCCCGCGGCTTCCGCCGACAGCTGCACGACCGGCCGCATCTCGGCCGTCGACATCCGCAACGGCACCATCTTCGACGAGGAGCGGGCCGATTCCGCCCGGCACATCGGCTGGGCCTACCGCCTCGCCAACCGGCTCCACGTCCGCACCAGGCCCTGGGTGATCCGCCGGGAGCTGCTGTTCGGCGTCGGGGACTGCTTCGATTTGTTCCGGCTGGAGGAATCCGAGCGCCTTCTGCGCGCCACCGAGTTCCTCTCCCGCGCTACCATAACGTCGGAACAGCTCGAGGACGGGTCCCATCGTGTCATTGTCGACACCGACGATGAGTGGACCACGCGTGTCGACGTGCGGGTGAGCGCGCACGGCTACGGCCTCCGCGCCGTGGAGGAGAACGTTCTAGGAAGCGGACAGTCGCTGGGTCTGTTCTACATCGATCGCGATGTCACGCGCGACTATGGCGCGTCCTACTATACGCCTCAGCTCTTCGGTACCCGCTGGGACATGAGGACCGAAGTGGGATCGAGCCGCGCAGGCACCTTTGTCCGCGAGGAGATCTCCTATCCCTGGGTCGGTGAGGTCAGCAAGTGGGCCAGCCTCCAGAGCTTCCGGCGGGAAGACCAGTTCTTCGACTACATCGGCAGCGACGACCCCGAGCTCCGGGCGCCCCGCGTCCTTCTGCCGATCCGCGAGAAATCCTTCAACATCGCGATGCTCCGTCGCATCGGACCCACGGGAAACACCGCCCTCGCGGGACTCGCGCTCGGCTATCAGCAGATCAGCTATCCGGGAATTGTCGAGCTCGCGCCGGAAGGCGATTTCGATCAGCGCATGCCTGCCGACACAGCCACACAGCTCGCTATCGCAGGGCAGCACGCGCTCCGCAACAACATCCGGGTGTTCGCGCTGTTCGGACATCGCACCATCGAATGGGTGCGACGGCGCGGTATGGACAGCATGCACGGCGAGGAGGACGTGCGACTCGGCGCGGAAATGGGGATCGCTGTCGGGCGCTCCCTGCCCTCGCTCGAGCGGGACAACGATTTCTATTCGACGCTGTCCCTGTACACCGGTATGGAGCTCGGACCGGCCCTTGTCATCGCGCGTGTCCGCGGCGACGGCCGCCGCTCTCTCACCGCCCGTGACGACCAGCCGGAATGGGAGGACTTCTATGGCGACGGCGAGATCCTCACGTACTACCGGCCCGGCGGTAATGACCACCACCTGCTGTTCCTGCGGGCATCGGGCATCGGTGCCTGGAATACCCGTACACCGTTTCAGCTGACTCTGGGCGGGGAGCGCGGTGTTCGCGGCTTTGACCGCGAGCGCTTTCCCGGCGGGCGTCGTCTCGTCGTCAATCTCGAGGACAGGATCTACTTCGGCTGGCCCTATCCCGACGTCCTCGATCTGGGTGCCACCGTGTTTGCAGATGCCGGGCGGATGTGGCCGGGCGACGTGCCGTTCGGTGTGAGCTCGGGCTGGCAGACTTCTGCGGGCGTTGGTCTGCGCATGTCATTTCCGGCCAGCAGCCGCGTTGTCTATCGCGCCGACATCGCGTGGCCGATGACGGCCGGAACGGGGTTCGGCGACTTCAGGCTTCAGCTGTCCCTCGGTGAGACCATTGGTATGAATCCGCGGTCTCTGGACCAGCAGGTAGTGCGGTCGCGCCCGTCCGGTGCGGCCGGCCAGCTCTTCCCCTTCGGCAGGTGAGCGAGGCCGTGTGACCGGTGTCACGCGTTTCAGTGCACGCTGGATTCTGCCGGTCTCCGCGCCGCCCATCGAGAATGGCGCCGTGCTCGTGGAAGACGGCCGCATCGCGCGTGTCGGCCCCGCGGCCGATGTACCCGCGCCGGACGCTGCGTCCATTGTCGAGCTGGGCAACGCCGCCCTGCTGCCGGGCCTCGTCAACGTGCACGCGCACCCGGAGCTCTCGATCCTCCGCGGCGCTCTCGAAGATCTGCCGTTCCACGACTGGATCTCACGACTTCGTCGGATCAAAGCGAGCTTTTCGACCGAGGACTGGCGGGACGCGGCGCGCTGGACCTGTGCGGAAGCCGCGGCGGCAGGTATCACCACGCTGGCCGCGACAGAAGACTCGGATGCCACGGTGATCGCGCTGCGTGACGCATACATGCGCGGCGTGGCATTCCGCGAGGTATTCGGACCTGCGCCGGAAGCCGCCGACGAATCGCTGCGCGGGCTGCGTGCGAGTGTCGCTGAGATGCGCGCACTGGAGACGGACCTGGTGCGCGTGGGTGTATCCCCGCATGCACCATACAGCGTGTCCGCCGAACTGTTCGGGAGGGTCGCGCGGTTTGCGCGCGAAGCGGATCTTCCCGTGGCGGTTCACATCGCCGAGTCCGACGCCGAACAGAAGCTCGTTTCGGAGGGCAGCGGACCGTTTGCGTCGGCATTGCGCGCGCGCGGAATCACAATACCTGCCTCCGGCGAATCTCCCATCGCATTGCTCGAGCGCAGCGGCATACTGAGACTCGCGCCGCTGCTCATCCACTGCGTCCGTGTCGACGCCCAGGACATCCGGCGCATCGGCAATGCAGGCGCCCGAGTGGCGCACTGCCCCGTCGCCAACGCGCGGCTCGGTCACGGCATCGCACCCGTGCCGGAGCTGCTCGAGGCTGGCGTTGCCGTCGGGCTCGGCACGGACTCCGTCGCAAGCAACAACCGACTGGACCTGCTGGAAGAGGCGAGGATCGCTCAGCTCATGCAGCGGACGCGGCTACTGTCCGCAACCCTGCTGCCCGCGGAACGTCTGCTGGAGATGGTCACGATCGACGGCGCGCGCGCCCTGGGTCTCGACGACCGCATCGGCACGCTCGAAGTGGGCAAGGATGCCGACCTCTGTGCGATCGCCCTGACGGGTACGCATGCGCGTCCGCTCTTCGATCCCGTAGCCGCCCTTATCATGAGTGCACGCGCTTCCGATACGGTGCTCACGGTCGTGCGCGGTCGAACAGTGTACCGGAACGGCGTCCACTGCACACAGGACGTGCGCGCACTCGGCCGGCGCATCGACGCGCTCGGCGAGAGGGTGCGCGCCGCGGCTGTATCCCTCCCCAGCCAGGTGTAGGCGTGCGCGCGCGTCTCAGCGACGCTCCGGAGTTGCTCGACGACGCCATGCACGATGCCGGCGTGCTCGAGGCGAGTCTTCACCATGTCGCACAGGTTAACCGCTACCTCGGCGGCGAGAGCTCGGTCCTCCACGCACTCGAGCCCCTGCTCACACCGGATGCGACGACCCGGATCCTCGATATCGGCACAGGCGCCGGCGACATACCCGTAGCGGTTGCGGCGGCGGCGCGACGACGGGGAGCATCTGTCAGCATTACCGCGACCGACATCCACCCGCAGATGCGCGCGCTCGCGACCGCACGAGCGCGGAGCTGGCCGGAAGTCAACATTGAATATGCAGACGCGCTGTCGCTTCCCTGGCCGGATGCGTCCTTCGACGCGGCGCTGCTCACCCTTACGCTGCATCATTTTGAGGGTGACGAGCCTGCGCGTGTGCTGCGGGAAGCGGGCCGCGTAGCGCGGCTGGTGGTTGTGAGCGACCTCGAGCGCAGCGCCCTGAATTATGCGGGCGCCCGGCTGCTGGCCTGGACGTGGTGGCGGTCCAATCCCCTTACGCGGCACGACGGCCCCCTGTCCGTACTTCGCGCCTTCACATCGGCCGAGCTGCGCGACATTGCGACGCGCGCCGGCCTGCGCAATGTGCGCGTCGAACGGCGGTGGTTCGGCCGCCTCCTCCTCACCGCGGAGGGGCCTGCGCGATGACACAGCTCGATGCCGACGTCATCGTTGTCGGGGCAGGTCCTGCCGGTTCGCTCACCGCACTGCTGCTCGCACGCGCGGGACTCCACGTGCTTCTTCTGGACCGCTCGAGCTTCCCGCGCGCAAAGGCTTGCGGCGACTGTCTCAGCGCCGAGACCGGCGCATTGCTGAGCCGCCTCGACCTGCTGCCGCTCGTCACAGCGCTCCCACACGCTCGCCTCGATGGCTGGCGTATCTTTGCGCCCGACGGCAGCCACTTCGCCGCATCGTTCCGGAATGTGCAGGCGCTCGCGGTCGAACGGATCCATCTGGACCACGCGCTCGCCCGCGCGGCTGTGGCAGCGGGTGCTGTGCTGCACGAGAATATTCGCGTGCTCGACCTCGCCGCAGTGGATGGTGTGCGTGAAGTCGCTGCCGTGCGCGCCGGCAGCAGCCGCGGACCTGTCAGGCTGCGTTCCCGCTTTGTCGTCGGAGCGGACGGTCTGCGTTCGGTCGCTGCCCGCCGGCTCGGCGCAGTCGCGCGACCTGCTGTCACGCGGAAGTTCTCGATGACACTGCACGTCGACGCGGCACTCCCTTTCGACACGCAGGGTGAGATGCACACGGGCGACGGACTGTGCATCGGCGTCGCACCCGTCTCCTCGCCGGGCGATCGCTGGAACGTTACCGTCGTCGCGGATGCCGCGCGCTTCGGACGCAGCGCCGCGGTGGACCAGACAGCGTTTGTCGAGCACGCCGTGCGGTCCATTCCCGGAACAATGCGGCGCATTCCCTCGGCCGCACTTCACGCCGCGGCCCCCGCGCTCGCGTCCGGGCCGTTTGACGTACCGACTCGCCGGGTCACCTTCCCGGGCGCGGCCCTCGCCGGAGATGCGGCTGGCTACTTCGATCCATTCACCGGACAGGGCGTGTATCACGCACTCCGCGCTGCCGAGCTGCTGGCCGGCGAGATCGAGGCTGCCCTTGGCGGCGGTGCCACTCTGCCCGTCCTGAATGCTTATGAGAACGGAATCCGCGCGCTCAGCCGCGGGAGCCGGCGACTGCAGCGTTTGATCGACGTCGTCATGACGAAGCCCGCGCTCGCTAACCGCGCTGTTCGCCGACTTGCGCACTCGCCGCTCGCCGCCGGGGTACTGCTCGACGTCACTGGTGACATCACTCCCGTGCGGCGGCTGCTCGCGCCCGACGTCGCCTTCGATCTACTGCGCACACGAAGATCATGACCATTATCGACGCAGTCACGATCCGCGCTCCTGCGAACCTCTGCTTCGAGGTCGCTGCCGACGTGGAACGCTGGCCGGACGTTCTGCCGCATTACCGCTTCGTCAGGTTCCGCAGGCGAAGGGCATTCGGAACGGGGATTGTCGAGATGTCTGCATTCCGCGACTTCGCCGGACCCGCCCGCTATCCGACCTGGTGGGTTTCCGACATGCATGTCGACACTGCCGAGCCTGCCGTGTATTACCGCCACATCGAAGGCGTGACGCGGGGCATGGATGTGAAGTGGTCCTTCGACTCCGTACCCGGAGGCACCTACGTACACATCTCGCATGCGTGGGACGGGCCGCCATGGCCGGTCATCGGCCGTGCCGCCTGGGAGCACGTGATTGCTCCGCATTTCGTTAGCTTCATTGCTACGAAGACTCTGGCCGGTGTCGCTGCCGAGGCCGAACGGCGGGGCCGCGAAGAGAATGGATA
This sequence comes from Longimicrobiales bacterium, assembly GCA_036377735.1. GTDB lineage: Bacteria > Gemmatimonadota > Gemmatimonadetes > Longimicrobiales > RSA9 > DASUXU01. Next base: position 2,501 of record DASUXU010000105.1, on the reverse strand, counting down.
TGGCTGAATCGATAAACGCAAACGGGAACGGAGACGGGACAGGCCCGGTCCGCGTCGCCATTACGGGCATCGGCCCGATTACAGCGGTCGGATCGGGGGTCGAGCGCTTCTGGGAAGGGCTCCGTCGCGAACAGTCACCGATCCGGCGGGTGACCCGCTTCGATCCGAGCATCTGGCGCTCACGCCTCGCTGCCGAAGTAGACGACTTCGTTCCCGAGGAATACATCGAGCGCAAGGCAGCCAGCCGCCTCGACAGATTCGGTCATTTTTCCATTGCCAGCGCCCGCATGGCACTCGAGGACGCGGCGCTCGATCCGTCCACTCTGGACGGCGACCGCGTCGCAGTGCACATGGGCAGTGCACTCGGTGGCGTTGCGTACGGTGAGGTGCAGGGCGCGAAGCTGGTTCTCGAGGGACAGCGCGCCGTTGACCCCCGCGTCGCACTCACCACGTTCGGTGGAGCCGCCAGCTGCTCCGTTGCTATCGAATTCGGATTTACCGGACCGAACTCCACGAATTCCATGTCGTGCGCATCGGGCTCCATCGCGGTCGGCGAGGCGTGGCGCCTCATCCGGGCTGGCGAGGTCGATGTCGCCATTGCCGGCGGTATCGAGGCACCGCTCGCACCGCTCTGTTTCGGCGCCTTCTCCATGATCCGCGCCATGAGCACGCGCAATGATGACCCCGGCCGGGCCTGCCGTCCGTTCGACAATCAGCGCGACGGCTTCGTCATGGGCGAGGGCGCATGCTCGATCGTGCTCGAGCGCATGGATCACGCGGTTGCACGCGGCGCCCGCATCTACGCCGAGCTCGCTGGCTACGGTACCACCAACGACGCCTTCCACATGACCGCACCGCGGCCTGACGGCAGCCAGGCCGCGCGCGCCATGCGTACCGCCCTGCGCGCCGCCCGCGTCGAACCTGCCCAGGTCGAATTCATCAGCCCGCACGGTTCCTCCACACCTCTCAACGACTCCACCGAATCCATCGCGATCAAGTCCGTGCTCGGAGAGCACGCGCGCAATGTCCCCATCAGCGGCACCAAGCCCTACCACGCCCACGCACTCGGCGCCTCCGGTGCAATCGAGCTTGCCGTCTGCTGTCTCGCCATGACGCGCGGATGGATTCCGCCCACCATCAACTTCGAGAGCGGGGACGCTGACTGCGATCTCGATTATGTCGCCGGCACCGGGCGCAGCCTCATGCCGCGCGTCGCCGTTTCCAACTCGTTCGGGTTCGGCGGCATCAACGCGTCCCTCGTGCTCGTGAGGCCGTAATCCCGCTGAATCACACGACTTCCTTGCCTTCCGCCACATCTACAGGTACCGTTTGCCTGCGCTGGTGCAGTACTCAGGAATCCGGGGTGACTGGTCAGCGTTATCGGTGGTGATCCGTGGGGTCGCGCGCAGCGGCCTTCCGCGGGTCGCGTTTGCAAGTTGTTGCGCCGAGGGGGTTTATACGGTTGGCCGGCTTCCTGCGATAGGGCGCGCCGCTGTGCGGTGCAAAAGGGCACCAACCAAGCCGGAATGTTGCCCGGAATGTGGCAAGGTTCCTGCAAACGAGGCGCAGCGGTCCCGTAGAGGTGGGTGCGGGCCGGACGCGTTAGGTCTTCGGGCTCGAAATCGTCCGTAAACTGATTCCAGGAGGATGTATGAAGATGTTCAACAGGATTGCAATCGGAGCGGCGCTGCTTGCGCCGATGGTTGCGGCGCCTGCCAGCGCGCAGAGCTGGAAGTGGGACCTCGGATTGGGGGCCGGCTATACGATGTTCACTTCATCGGTGGATGAAGAGGGCATCTTCAATAACAGCACTGCCGAGGGCCTGAAGTTCGACAACGGCATTCGGCCGTACGCGCGTCTGGGTGTCTGGCTCACACCGCGGATTGGTCTCCGCGCAAATGCGACGTACCAGGATGCGTCTCTGGAGACGGATGACGGCGCAGAGCGGGGCGATGCATACAACCTGTGGAGTGGAACGGGCGACCTGCTGTTCCGCTTCAAGACGCCGAACGAGACGTGGATGGGGAGTGAGTTCCTGCCGTACCTCGCGCTCGGTCTGGGTGGCAAGTGGATCAACCCTGCCGGCGATGCCACGATGTGCGACGATGGTGAGGATGAAGCGTTCGCCTGCCGCCACCTGCCGGACGGTGTAGCGCTTGGTGAGGGCAGCTCGCTGTCGGGCCTGGTCGGCCTGGGTGCGGACTGGCGTATGTCGCCGCGTTTCGCGCTCAACCTCGAGCTCAACGATCGCATGTACAAGCCGGAGTTCTACCAGATCACTGGCGTGACCGGAACGACGGCCACGGTGAACAGCGACCTGGTGTCCAAGCTGACACATGAGTTTGGTGCGGATCTCGGCGTGAAGTTCCTGTTCGGCCTGGCAGCCCCGCCGGTCGTCGTGGTGGCACCGCGTCCGGCTCCGCCGCCGCCGCCGCCGCCGCCGGCACCGGTTCCGCCGGCCGCTCCGCGTGAAGAGGCGATCACGGTCTGCGTGATCGATC
>DASUXU010000104.1:0-89839 GCA_036377735.1 Longimicrobiales bacterium | reverse complement strand
TAGCGCGAGGGTCACACCCGTTCCCATCCCGAACACGGTCGTTAAGCCTCGCAGCGCGGATGGTACTGCCCGGGTAGCCGGGTGGGAGAGTACGACGTCGCCGGCCTTGCATTCAGATCCGCCCCCTCGGAGCCAATCGCTTCAGGGGGCGGTTCTGCATCCTGCCCACAGCGCATCTCGACCGGCTGCGCTTAAACCGTCTGGATACCGCTCTGTCGCGCGAGCAGCGCGCGCACGGCTGCGGCAGGATCTTCTGCCTTCATGACTGCGCCGATGACCGCGGCGCCGCGCGCGCCCGCCGTCGCAGTCTCATGGATGTTGGATTCGTGGATGCCGCCAATGGCAATGACGGGGATGCGGACGGACTGTGCGACCTGCGCGAGCCGCTCCGTCCCGATGCGCTCGTCCCCGACTTCCGCCTTGGACGTAGTGCCGAACACCGCCCCGCAACCGATGTAGGACGCGCCCGCGCGTTCGGCCGCGCGCGCCGTATCAGGATCGTCGGTCGAAAAGCCGATCAGGAAATCGCGTGGTGCAATGCTGCGCGCCGCTGCGACAGGCATGTCCCCTGGACCGAGATGTACGCCGTCGGTGCGGGCCGCGAGTGCGACGTCGAGTCTGTCATTGATGAAGAGCAGCGCACCGTGCGCGCGAACGATCGGCAGGAGATCGAGCGCAGAGTCGTACAGCGTGCGCGCCGTTGCGGTCTTGTTCCGGAGCTGGATGGCAGGGGCGCCGCCCTCGAGCGCGGCCTCCACGACGGCGCGGACGGCGCGCGGTGCGGCCAGTCGCTCATCCGTGATGATGATCAGCCGCAGATCTGCAACGTTACCACTCATGTCACTGCGGCGTGGTGCCGCGCGCGCGCTGGATTGCGAGCTTCTCCCGGTTGTGTTCCGCGAGTGAGCGCGTGAAGACGTGCGAGCCATCCGGCCGCGCGACGAAGTAGAGGTAGTCCGCGGAGTCCGGTCGCAGTGCGGCGTCGATACCGCGTGCACTCGGCGATGCGATCGGACCGGGCGGCAGTCCGCGCACCTTGTACGTGTTGTACGGATTGCCCGCGACGCTGTCGATGGCGGTATACGTCAGCCGCTCGCGGTGCTTGCCGAGCGCGTACTGCACGGTGGGGTCTGCCTGCAGCGGCATGCCGATGCGCAGGCGGTTGTGATACACCGCCGACATGATCGGCATCTCATCCAGCTTCTTTGCCTCGCGCTCGAGAATGGAGGCGAGCGTCACGACCTCGCGCTCCGACAATCCGATCGAGTCCGCACGCGCCTGCCGGGCCGGTGTCCACTCGCGCCGATATGTCGCGACCAGGGTCTTGAGCACGCTGTCGACCGAGACATTGACCGGGAATGAGTAAGTCGCCGGATAGAGGTAGCCCTCGAGTGTCGGACCGGGTACGCCGAGGCGCCTTGTCACAGCGGAGTCCGTCATCAATGACAGGACGGAATCCTCGGATACGCGCGTAATGCCTGCGATACGCGGTGCAATCTTGAAGATGTCGAACGCTTCAGGAATGACGAGCTTCGCAGTTACAACGCGACCCGCTTCGAGGTCGGCGAGGATGCTGTCCCAGGCGATGCCCTGCTTGAACGCGTATGTGCCGGGCTTGAGCGAACCCGCCGCGCCCTTCACGCGTCCATAGACCTGAAAGAACAGCTTGTTGCCGATGATGTCGCGTGCGGCAAGGCTGTCTGCGATCTGACCGAATGAAGCGCCAGGCGGCACAGTAACCTGGAGCGGCTCGCCCTTGCCCGCACCACCGCACCCCGCCGCAACGAGAGCCACACCGAGCAGCGCGGTGCCGCGCCAGGCTCGCTTTCTATTCCTGCACTGCATCCCGATCTCCTTCGCGCGCGCTGTTTCGACCCTCCGGCTGATGGAGGCCGCGCGTGTTCAGATATGCCTCGAGGATGACCGCGGCTGCCGCCGCATCCACCCGTTCTTTCTGTTCGCGCTCCGTCTTCCTGAGACCCAGGCTCCGCACGGTACGTTCCGCCCGTCGTGAGCTGAACCGCTCGTCGATCAGCGTCACGGGTCGTCCCGAACGGGTCCCCAGCATGGCACTGAACTCCCGCACCGCCGTGGTCCATTCGGTATCGTCGCCGCTCAGCGCGAGCGGCAGGCCGACCACGACCTGGTCGACGTCCTGCTCGTCCATGATGGCAATCAGCTCTGCAATCGGAGGGCGCTTGCCCCGTCGGCGGGGGAGAGTCGTAAAGGGAGAGGCGATCGTGCGGCTCGGGTCACTCAGTGCGACGCCGATGCGTCGCTCCCCGAAATCGATGGCAATGACCCGCGGCACTCAGACGAGCTGTGCGACGGCGCTGTCCGGTGATTCACCCGCGAGCAGCATGTGATACACACTGCTGAGTGCATCCGGGCTTCCGAACAGGAATCGGCAGGAGGCGTCGCCGCGCGAGCGGCATTCCACTTCCATGACGGATACGTCGCTGCCTGCGACCTTGCCCAGTACGTTCGCGAGCAGACCAGTGGTGAAGTAGCAGCTCGGCCTCGGCGCCGATCCCGCCGTCGCCTCCGCCCAGTCGGACGCAGTCAGCACCGCAATGCCCGGGTGCACCAGACCGTGCGACAGCGTGCCCCATCCGCGGCTCGAGAAGAGCTGCGTGAAGCGGCGCCAGAATGTATCGGCATCGATCTGCGAGAGGGCGGCGCGCCCGGCCTCGGCGTCCGAATCGTTCGCGAGCAGGTGAAAGAACGCATCGCCCGCGTCATGTCCCGCATTGCGGAGGACGCGGGCAGCGGAATCACCACCGAACTCGGACGTGATTGCCTGGCGCAGTGCGGCGAGCGCGGCAGCGGGTATGGCCATCTCGCTGGGGCGTGTTGCCATCGGACTCATGAGTTGCATCTCCGCATGGGTTCAATCATGTCCGGACTGTTGCGTCAGACGGGTGAGCCCGTCCTCGTCGATCACCTGCACCTGGAGCTCGCGAGCCCGGTCCAGCTTCGAGCCCGGGCTCTCCCCTGCAACCAGGTAATCCGTAGACTTCGATACACTGCCCGTCACCCTGCCGCCATGCCGTTCGATCAGCGACGTCAGATCCTTGCGGCTGCTCCGGTGCGTCCCGGTAATCACGAATGTAAGGCCTTCGAGCGTGGAATGCTCGGCTCGTTCCACCGGCTCCGTCAGGTTGAGACCTGCCTGCGCGAGCTTCTGGATCAGTGCGCGATTGGAATCCTCGGCGAGGAATCCCGCGAGCGTGACCGCGGTGGTCCGGCCGATGCCGTGCACCACGGCAAACTCGTCCTCGTGTGCCGCGAGGAGCTGTTCCATCGACGGGAACGCGCGCGCAATGAGCTGTGCGACGTGAGACCCGACGTGGCGAATGCCCAGCGCGAACAGCACGCGGGAAAGCGGCTGCTTGCGCGACGCGGCAATGGCACTGACCAGGTTGGTTGCAGAGATGGTGCCGAACCCCTCCAGCCGCAGCAGGTCCTCGGGCGTCAGGGCGTAGAGGTCGGCGTAATCGTGCACGAGACCCCGCTCCAGCAGCTGCAGCGCCGTACGTTCCCCGAGTCCGCGGATGTCCATGGCATCCTGGGACACGAAGTGAACCAGGCCCCAGTAGATGCGGGCCGGGCAGGACACATTCGGGCAGTACAGCATGACCTCTCCGGCCGGGTGGTCGAGCGGCGTACTGCAGCTGGGACAATGGGTTGGCGGAGCGTACGGGACCTCGGAACCCGTCCGCCGCTCCACGATCGGACCTACCACCTGGGGGATCACCTCGCCGGCCCGCTTGACCAGGACCCAGTCACCGTCCCGCAGGTCTTTGCGGGCGATGTCCTCGAAGTTGTGCAGGGTGGCCAGCTTGACCATGGCGCCTCCGATGTCGACCGGCTCCAGCCGGGCGTACGGGTTGATGGAGCCGGTCCGGCCGACGTTGATCTCGATAGAAAGTAGCCGGGTGGTCGCCAGATCCGGCGGGAATTTGTAGGCGATGGCCCAGCGCGGGTCCCGCTCTCCGACCACGCCGAGCTCGTCCCACATGGCCAGAGGCTGGAGCTTCACGACGACACCGTCGATGCCATAGTCGAGGCCGGTCCGGAGCTCGGCGACCTGCTCCGTAAAGGCGATGACGTCATCCATCGTCGCACAGGCCTGCCGGTTCGGATTTGTGGGGACGCCCCACTCCGCGAGCAGCGCGAGCACGTCCTCCTGCGTTCTGGCGGCGAGCCGGTCGGTACCGTCCGGATCGAGCTGGATCTGGAACCCGAAGAATCGGAGCGGCCGCTGCGCGGTCAGACGAGGGTCGAGCTGACGCAGCGCACCGGACGCCGCGTTGCGTGGATTCGCGAACTCGGGCTCACCGGCCTCGGCGCGCTTCGCGTTCATCGCCTGAAAGCCGGAGAGTGGAATGTAGACCTCGCCGCGGATCTCGAGCAGGGCAGGGACCGGTGTATCGGAGCGCAGCCGAAGCGGCACGTCGCGCAGCGTGCGGATGTTCTGCGTGATGTTCTCGCCGATGCGGCCGTTGCCACGCGTGGCCGCGCGCACGAGGACGCCGTTCTCGTACCGCAGTGAAACCGCGGTCCCGTCGATCTTCATCTCGGCAACATAGCCCGCGCCGCGGGCCTCGCTCATGATCCGCGCGTTGCGATCCTCCCACGCACGGAGCTCGTCTGCCGAGAATGCGTTGTCGAGGGAATACATGGGAGCGAGATGCCGCACCTTCTCGAACTGCGTGGCGGGCTCGGCGCCCACGCGCTGCGTTGGCGAGTCAGGTGAGATCAGCTCGGGATGCGACGCTTCGATCGCCTTCAGCTCGCGCAGCGCGGCATCATACTCCGCGTCGCTGTATGTCGGCGCGTCGAGTACGTAATATTCATAGTTCGCGTCATTGAGGAAGCGACGCAGCTCTTCGGCGCGCTGGAGCATCGCCGGGGATACCGCGTCCGAGGGCTTTCCGGCATCTGCGCGCGAAGTCGATTTCATCGGGCGTTGTGAGAGAGGGTCAGCCCGGCGTGGGCGCGGCTTCGGGCGGCGCGGCGTCGGCGGCGTCGTCATCCGTCAGAGGTTCTACCTGCAGGCCGTCGAACCGCACCACGCGATTCCGGCCGCCGGACTTCGCGGCGTACAGCGCCTCATCTGCCAGGCGAACCAGAGTTTCCGGACGATCGACGAGATCGTGCGGAAACGTGGCGACACCCGCGGAGATCGTCATCTTCAGCGGCTCGTCGCGCCCGATGTCGAACGGGCGGCGCGCAACTTCCCGTCGGACGCGCTCCACGAAGACCGCGGCGTCCTCGATGTCCGTCTCCGGCAGCAGTGCCATGAACTCCTCGCCGCCGTAGCGGCCGAGACGATCGATCTCGCGCGCGGTCTCGCGCAGGATCTCCGACATCTGCTCGAGGACGCGGTCGCCTGCCTGATGGCCATACGTGTCGTTCACGTTCTTGAAGCGGTCGAGATCGAACATCGCGACCGAGATCTTCTCGCCCGTGCGCTGGGCGCGCTCGAACTCCTCGTGCAGCAGCGCATGGATGCGCTTGTGGTTGAAGAGCCCGGTGAGACCGTCGCTGATGCTGAGGCGCTCGAGCTCTCGGTTCTTCTCCTCGAGCTCGTCCTGCAGCTTCTTGATGCGGAGCATCGAGCGGCAGCGGGCCTCGAGCTCGGGAAAGTTGATTGGCTTGGTCAGGTAATCGTCCGCGCCCGCGTCCAGACCCGCGACCTTGTCCTGCGTCGAGTCGCGCGCGGTGACCAGGATGATCGGGATGAACGGCAGGTCCGGGTCGTTCTTGATGCGACGAGAAATCTCGTACCCGTCGATGTCGGGCAGCATGACGTCCAGCAGGATGAGGTCCGGCTGGTCATCCACCACGCTCTTCAGAGCCTCGGCGCCGTCGCTTGCGGAGATAATGTCGTAACCCCGGAACTGGAGGCGGGTCGCGATGATCTCGATGTTGTCCCGGTTATCATCGACGACCAGAATCCTGCCTCGATTCCCGTCGCCGCCAGCAAGGCGATCCTGACTCATCCGACCTCGATCATGGTGTCATGCACGTGCCGCGCGGGCACGAATCCGGTGGGGAACCTGCACGACGGGTGCCACTGCCGCCTCTGCGCAGACCGTCGCTCTCCGGTTGACGGGCGGCGCGCGGAAAAGGTATGCTAGCCCTCAGAAGTGCCGCAAGCGACGGATTCAACACCACAGGCGCGGCCCATTCCGTGCCATCGGAGCATGCCATGTATTACGAAGAGGAGAGCGGAACGACGGGCTTCATAACGGGAGTCCTGATCGGCGCGCTGCTGGGTGCGAGCGTCGCACTTCTGACGGCCCCCCACAAGGGGACCGTAATCCGCGCACGCCTGGTCGACCACGTTCGGCCGTCGCGCTACGATGCCGATGCCAGGCGCGCCACTCGCCGCCGCGTGAGGGCGCGGCCGTAGACATGTCGAATGCGGGGCCGGCCCTGAAGCGCGCCAGCGGTCCTGACGACCTCGCGCCGGCCCTCGAGGCCGCCCTCCCCGGGCGGCGGTTCATCGTCGTAAGCAACCGCGAGCCCTTCGAGCACTATTTCGACGACGCGACAGAGGAAGTAGACGTCCGGCGTCCTGCCGGTGGCCTGACGTCCGCGCTCGATCCGCTGATGCAGGCTGTGGGAGGTACGTGGATCGCCTGGGGCAGCGGCGATCGCGATGCAGAGGTCGTGGACGAGCGCAGCTGCGTCATGGTTCCGCCGGAGGACCCGCGCTACACGCTGCACCGCATCCGGCTGAGCAAGCAGGACATCCATCTGTATTACGCAGGGTACGCCAACCAGTGCCTGTGGCCGCTCTGTCATCTGCGGCCATCACTCACGCGATTCCGCGCGCGCTACTGGGAACGCTATCTCCACGTGAACCAGCGTTTCGCCAATGCAGCACTGGAGGACATCCGGCGGGGCGGTCGTCCGGCAGCCGTGTGGTTTCAGGACTACCATCTCGCGCTTGCACCGGCGATCGTGCGCGAAGCTGCGCCGCACGTCGCACTGTCGCACTTCTGGCACATCCCGTTTCCCCCGGTCGAGCTCTTCCGCATTGCCACCAATGGCGCCGACCTGCTGCGCGGACTGCTCGCCAATGACGTGATGGGTTTCCACCTGCCGCTCTTCGGCGACAATTTCCTGCGTTCCGTGGAAGTCGTACTGAACCAGGAGGTGGACTGGAAGAACCGTGCGGTCCGTCTGCAGACGCACACGTGCCACGTGCGGTCCTTTCCCATCTCGATCGACATCGATGCCTTCCGCACGGCGGTGCGCGCTGACGACTCCGACGCGCGCGTTCAGCGTCTGCGCGACCGGTATGCGGGCGGCGACATGCAGCTCGGCGTGGGTGTGGACCGCGTGGACTACTCCAAGGGGCTCGAGGAAAAGATGCACGCGCTCGAGCTGCTCTGGGAAAACTATCCCGAGACGCGCGGTCAGCTGACATACGTGCAGGTCGCAGTTCCGAGCCGCACCGGCATCGAGGCGTACGACTGGCTGAATCAGCGGCTCGAGCAGCTCGTCTGGTCGATCAACGACCGGTTCGGGACCGAAGACTGGCGGCCGGTACATCTTATAACCGATCCATTGTCTGCGGAGAGGCTCGCCCTCCTCTACCGCGCCGCGGACCTCGGCATCATCAGCTCGCTGCAGGACGGCATGAACCTCGTCGCCAAGGAATTTGTGGCCAGCCAGCGCAGCGACTCACGCGGCGTGCTCATCCTGTCGAAGTTCGCGGGCGCAGCCGAGGAACTGGATGGCGCGGTTGAAGTGAACCCGTTCGACCCGGAAGCTTTTGCGCGCGCGATCCGGGACGCGCTCCGGATGCCGGAATCGGAGCGGCGTGAGCGGTATGCGCGGCTCAAGGAGTCGATGCGCAGTATATACGACTGGATGGTCGAGGTGTTCGAGATCTGGGGCGCGGCCACGCGCGGTGACAGAACGCCGCTTTCGCAGGCGGACGCCTGGAAGCGCTCGCGATGAATCCATACCAGGTGATTGCGCGCAAGCGCGACGGTGGGACGCTCACGGCGGACGAGCTGCGCGACTTCTTCAGCGCCTACATGAATGGCGGCATCGAGGAGTACCAGATGTCCGCGTTCCTCATGGCGGTATTTTTCAACGGCCTGTCCGGCGACGAGCTCACGACGTTCGTCGACATCGTGCTGCACTCCGGTATCGTGGTCGACCTGTCAGGCGTGCGCGGCAGGAAGGTGGACAAGCACTCGACCGGCGGTGTCGGCGACAAGGTCTCGATCGTGCTCGCACCGCTCGTGGCGTCACTCGGCGTACCCGTCCCGATGATGAGCGGCCGGGGACTCGGTCATTCCGGCGGGACCGTGGACAAGCTGGAGTCGATACCGGGTTTCCGTACGGGTCTGACGACAACGGAGTACCGTGACCAGATGGAGCGGCTCGGCTGCGCGCTGATAACGCAGACGGAGGAGGTCGCGCCGCTGGACCGGCGGCTCTATGCGCTGCGGGACGTCACGGGCACTGTCGAATCGATCCCGCTCATTGCTACCAGCATCATGAGCAAGAAACTGGCGGAGGGGATCGACGCGCTGGTCCTGGACGTGAAGCTCGGCAATGGTGCGTTCATGCAGGATCCGGAGCGTGCGCGTCTTCTTGCGCAGACCATGATCGACATCGGCCGGGCTCATGGCAAAGATATCGTCGCACTCCTCACCGCGATGGACCGTCCGCTGGGCCATGCGATCGGCAATGCACTCGAGGTCGAGGAGTGCGTGGAATCGCTGCACGGTCGCGGTCCCGCCGACCTGCGCGAGATAACGATTGCATTCGCTGCGGAGATGCTCGTGCTGGGCGGTGCGGCTGCGGACCACGAACAGGCCGCGTCGCTCGCGGCCGCAGCGCTCGACGACGGCCGGGCGGCGGACAAAATGCGCGCAATCATCGAGGCGCAGGGCGGCAATGCATCGGTAATCGATGACCCCGCCATCCTGCCGCAGGCGCCAGTGCACAAGGTCCTCGTTGCCAGCGCGTCCGGCTACATCGAGCACATGGATGTCCGTGCCATCGGGAATGCAGCCGTCAGCCTCGGCGCCGGGCGACGCGCGCTCGATTCGGTAATCGATCCAGCGGTGGGATTCCACATCACGAAGAAGACGGGCGACCCGGTGGGTAAGGGGGAAGCGTGGGCTACGGTTCACGCGGCGACGGACGCTGCGGCGGAAGAAGCGGCGTACGCGCTGCGTCACGCCGTCCGCATCGGCGAGAGGCCGGGTGCCGCGCTCCCGCTCATCTTCGAGCGTGTCGATTGAATCGATGACGGTGCTGGTGTTCGATACGACGCACCACGCGCTGTGGGCCGAGCAGGTCGCGCTCGCCAGCGGTTTCGCCGCGCAGATCGACCCGGCGCCCGTGGAAGCGCGCGCGAAATGCGCCCTCGCTCTGACTTACCTGCCCGCCGAGGAGCAGGATCTGCTGTCAGCCCTCGAGCGCGCCGGTGTCCCCTTCCGCAGGTATCCCGCAGCGTGACCGAGGGCTGAGGCTGGTTACCGGATCGTGGTGTCGGGGACCGGCCGGCCCAGCGGTGCACCAAACAGACCGCCGCCACCCATGAACGGATCACACGCCTCGGTCGGCTCCGTGCCCGCGATGTAGTACTCGGTGTACGTGCGGTCGAGCGGACACACCTCGGATGCCAGCTTGCCGGTGGCGCGGTCCACCTGCTTCGTGACGATCGTGGATGGCCAGGTCCACGGCTCCGGTACGGGCAGCTCGGGATTGTCACCCGTGTAGATGGAACGCATGAACCGGCCCCACACGGGAGCGGCGAAGCGACCGCCCGCCGCGTTGCTGATGATGGTGCGCGGCCGGTCGAACCCGAACCACACCGTCGCAATCAGGTCCGGCGTGAATCCGGCGAACCATACGTCCGTTCCGTCGTTGGTCGTGCCGGTTTTTCCGCCCGCCGGAACGGAATACGGAAGACCGCCCTGCGCCGGGTCACGGGCCGGATAACCCGAGCCGTTGTCGAGCACGGTACCGAGCATGGACCGCACGATCGACGTCACTTCTTCGTTCGCGACACGCTTCCGCTCCGGCGGGTCCTGCCACAGCACCCGCCCCTGCGAGTCCTCGACGCGCGTGACGTAGCGCGGCTGCACCTGCACGCCTGCATTGGCAAACACACTGTATGCGGTCGTGAGCTGCATCGGAATCACGGCCGCTGCACCAATGGACGTGGAGGGATACGCGGGTATGTCCGTCGTGATGCCGTACGTCCTGGCGGTCTGCACGACATTCTCGAGACCCACGTCCAGTCCGAGCTGCACGGCGATCGTGTTGATCGAGCTGCGCAGCGCATCCCGCAGTGTCAACGGCCCGCGGAAGTCCGGGTCGTAATTCTTGGGCGAATAAACCGAGCCATCCGACATCGGAATCGCGAGCGGCGCATCATACATGATATGCGACGCCGGTATCCCGTTCTCGATCGCCGTCGCATAGACGAACGGCTTGAACGTCGAGCCCGGCTGACGCAGTGCCTGCGTGGCGCGGTTGAATTTCGAGTCGTTGAAGTCACGGCCGCCGATGAGTGCGCGGATGTCACCGCTGTCGGCGTCCATGGCAATGAAGGCACCCTGCAGGTACGGCGTCTCGTTCCCTTTCTTGCGATTCTTGTCGGCCATGACCGTCTTGTAGCGCGCACCACGATAGCCGGGCGTGGTCTCGATGTTCTCCCAGCCCTTTTCCATTGCGGCCTCTGCCGCGCGCTGCATCTCCAGGTCCAGCGTAGTGTAAACGCGCAGGCCCTTGTTGTAGAGATCGGAGCCGTAGCGGCCGTCCAGGATGCCGCGGACGATCTCGACGAAGTACGGCGCGACCTTGCCCACTTCGCCGCCGAAGCGCGTCTCCGGAAGCGGCTCGGCACGCCATTTCGCAAGCTCCTCGCGCGGCAGGTAGCCCTGCTGCGCCATCAGGCCGAGCACCAGGTTGCGACGCTTCAGCGTACGCTCCGCATTGATGAACGGCGAATACCGCCCAGGTGCGTTGATGGCGGCGGCGAGCATGGCGGCCTCGGCCGGATTGATGTCGCGCGCGGCCTTGCCGAAATAGTGCTGCGACGCCGTTTCGATGCCGCGCCAGCCGTGGCCGTAGTTGACCTGGTTGATGTAGGCCTCGAGGATCTGGTCCTTGGTGTAGACCGTCTCGATCTCCCGCGCGACCTTGGCTTCCTTGAGCTTGCGCGCCAGCCGCTGCTCGAAGCCGATGTCCTCGAACATGTTGCGGGCGAGCTGCTGCGTGATCGTGCTCGCGCCACCCGTGATCTCGCCACTCAGAACATTGCGGATCGCTGCGCCGAAGATCCGGCGGTAATCGAGACCCTCGTGCGAGTAGAACCGCTTGTCCTCGACCGCGACGAACGCGTGCTTCACATACTCGGGCAGAGTCTCGATCTCGATGGGCGTGCGGCGCTCTTCGTAGAACTCCGCAATCAGCTTTCGATCGTGGTCGAAGATCTTCGTCGAAGCCTTGGGCTCCCAGAGCGTGATCTGTGCGACGGACGGACAGTCCCGGCAGACGGAGCGCCACGAACCGACGAGCAGCCCGGCGCCGAGCGTCGCAGCGGCGAGGAGGGCGAGCAGAACGCCGAACACCGCGCGCGGATGTCGCCCGAACCACGCCTTCACGCGCGCAAATCTTCCCGGCCTGCTTCCGCCACGCTTTGCTTCAGCCATTCCCCGTCGCCTCGAGTTCGTTCATGGTGCCCACCAGTGCGGCGAGCGCCTCATAAATATGCGGGTTACCCGCGAGCACTGATCCCGTACGGGCAACGTCCTGAGAGCCGGACAGCGTGGTAACGATGCCGCCTGCTTCGCGCACGATCAGTGCGCCAGCCGCGATGTCCCACGGCTGGAGTGACAGCTCCCAGAACCCGTCGAAGTACCCCGTGGCCACATGGCAGAGGTCCAGTGCCGCCGAGCCCGCACGTCGAATGCCTGCCGTGCGCCGCAGGACGCGGTCGAACTGCCCCAGGTATTCCGGCAGCAGATGCAGCGCCTTGAACGGAAAGCCGGTGCCGATCAGCGCGCGGGAGGAGACGTCGACCGTGGAAACACGAATGGGCCGGCCATTGCGGAACGCACCGCCCCGGCGTGTTGCGTGCCATTCCTCGCCGGTCACCGAATTGATGACCACACCCGCTTGGAAAACGCCATCCAGACTCGCGGCCACGGACACACCGTACATTGGGTACCCGTGCAGGAAATTAGTAGTGCCATCGAGCGGGTCGATGATCCACGTCCAGCCGTCTCGCGCAGGCGGTAAGCTCCAGTCGCCCCCCGCACCCGTCGCCTCTTCCTCGGCGAGGATGGCATGATCAGGGAGCTGCGTGCGGATCCGGTCCACGATCGCCGCCTCGGCTTCGCGGTCCACGTGAGTAACGAAGTCCGATGTCCCCTTCTCGGCCCAGTCCGCCATGGCCACGGTGCCGAGGTGTGCGCGATGCACGGCCATTGCGGCGCGGGCCGCCTCGAGCGCGCATTGCAGTACCGGATCCATTCGACGCAAATACCTCTGATTGCAGGAGCGGCGCGGGCGAGTAACTTAGCCGGGCCGATCCCTGAATGTATCGGATCGACCGTCCCGAGCCAGCCGCGGGGACCCCGGCAGGCAAATTGCTTCGCTGGATGACCGGCGGCCGGAGCCCCGGCCACGTGGTTTTTTCAACAATGCGGTGGATACGCCGCGCTGGAGGCAACATGGCGGAAGAGCAGGGGCAGAACGTCCTGGTCCAGGTGTGCATCGAATGCGGGAAGGAGTACTTCTTCACGAACGAGCAGCCGCCGAAGGACCAGCGCTGCGACAAATGCGGCAATACGGTGTTCCGCTCATTCTATGCGGACACGCAGCCCGATGACGTGGCGCAGGACTATGCGGACTCGACGGACCGTGATGTGGCAACCGATGATCCTGCGACGGATGTCACGCGCGGCGACCTGCACGACCTCAACAACCTCTGATGCATGACTGACATTCGCTTCGACGGGTCCGGTGTCGCACTCGTCACGCCGTTCGACGACCGCGGCGTGAACGAAACGGTGCTTGGCGAGCTCGTCCGCTTCCACATCGACGCGGGCACGGACGCGCTGATCATCTGTGGCTCCACGGGCGAGGCGGCGGCAATGAGCGCGGCAGAGCAGGGAAGAGCTGCGCAGATCGCGGCAGAGGCGGCGGCAGGCGAGATCCCGGTCGTGGTCGGGTGCGGTGGCAGCGACACGAAGCAGGTGGCGGCTATCGCGAAGCAGGCTGCTGCTGCGGGTGCAGATGGGGTGCTGCTCAGTGCACCGCCGTACAACAAGCCGCCGCAGCGCGGCCTCGTTGCACACTTCCGCGCGGTCGTGGACGCCGCGGACCTGCCTGCAATCATCTACAATGTACCGAGCCGCAGTGCGGTCAACATCCTGCCTGCAACGATTGCGGAGCTGGCGGAGGACGCGCGCTTCGTCGGCGTGAAGGAAGCGAGCGGAGACATCAGCCAGGTCGCGGAAGTCGCGCGCCTCGTGGGTGACCGGCTGAGCATCTGGAGCGGCAATGACGACCAGGTCATTCCTGTCATGGCGCTCGGCGGCCGTGGTGTGATCAGCGTGCTGGGCAATGTCGCACCGGCCGAAACCAGCCGAATGGCGCACGCCTGGCTCGAGGGCAATCACGATGAAGCGCTTGCCACGCAGCTCCGGCTTCTGCCGCTCATACGGCTGCTGTTCACGGAGCCCAATCCGATACCGGTGAAGATGGCTGTCGAATGGCTCGGTTTCGACACCGGCCCGCTCAGGCTGCCGCTCACGCGTGCCGATGATGCCTTCCACGGTAAGCTCATCACGGCGCTCGGCGACGCCGGCATCCGCCGACGGCCGTGAGCGAAACCCGCATTGTCATCAGCGGCATCACCGGCCGTATGGGCGCGGCGCTCCTGCGCGCGTTGCCGGATGCCGCTGGTCTTCAGCTCACCGGCGGCATTGCGGGTCATGATCCGGGCGGCCTTCCATGTCCGGTCGTTACGCCGGATAAGGCCGAAACGGTTTTGCGGAACGCCGACGTGGTGGTGGATTTCTCAACACCGTCCGCCGTCAGCGGGTTGATCACGGAAAACGCGGCGGCGTTTGCGGGCAAAGGCATCGTCATCGGGACGACCGGGCTCGGTGCAGAGCACGAGAAGGCGATCGATGCGATCGCACGCGATGCCGCGGTCCTGACCGCGGCGAACTTCAGCATCGGTGTTACGCTCCTCCTGGATCTCGTCCGACGCGCCGCCCGCGTGCTCACGGACGGCTATGATATCGAGATCGTGGAAGCGCATCATCGCAACAAGGTGGACGCACCCAGCGGCACCGCCCTGGCACTCGCCCGTGCCGCCGCGGCCAGCCGGTCCGTCGAGCTCGACGAGGTGCGCATCGACGGCAGGACCGGCAACACGGGGAAGAGGCCGGACGGCGCAATTGCCCTGCACGCACTCCGCGGCGGAGCCGTCGTCGGCGAGCATCACGTCCACTTCCTGGGCGACGCGGAGCGGATCGAGCTCGCACACGTCGCCAGTGACAGGATCCTCTTCGCGCAGGGAGCCCTCCACGCCGCCCGCTGGATCCGCGGCCAGGCGCCCGGCCGCTACTCGATGAACGACGTTCTGGGATTGTGAGACCGCATGGATTATCGTGAGATCCGGGACCTGATCGCGAACGCGCGCAAGCGTACGCCGGTCACCGTCTACGTCCGGCACAACGGCGAGCTGTCCGATGCCGGCGACGATGTGAAGGTGTTTCCGACCGGCGGCGACACGTCCATCCTGGTGGGCGAATGGGACGCAGTGGAACCGCTGCTGCAGCAGCCGGCCGTGCGCTATTTCCATCTCGAGAACGACCGCCGCAACTCGGCGATACCGCTGCTGGACCTGAAGGGGATCACGGCGAGGATCGAGCCGGGAGCGGTGATCCGTGACAAGGTCGAGATCGGTGAGCGCGTGATTGTGATGATGGGCGCGGTGATCAACATCGGCGCAGTCATCGGCGCAGGCACGATGATCGACATGAACGCCGTAGTGGGCGCGCGCGCCCTCGTCGGAGCAGACTGCCACATCGGCGCGGGCGCCGTGCTGGCCGGCGTGCTGGAGCCGCCGAGCGCTGCGCCGGTCGTCATCGAGGACGAGGTCCTGGTCGGGGCCAATGCGGTGGTGCTCGAGGGCTGCAAGGTCGGGCGTGGCAGTGTGGTGGCGGCGGGCGCGGTCGTGACGTCGGACGTGCCGGCGAACGTCGTCGTGGCGGGACAGCCGGCGCGCGTCATCAAGCAGGTCGACGCCGGAACGAAGGACAAGACAGGGCTGCTCAAGGAATTGCGTCGTCTGAACGATTGATCTGAACGTCGAACGGGGAGGGAGGTCGCGATGGAGTGGCTTCCGCTGGTGATAGACTGGTTCCGCGATACGGCCGAGCTGCACCGCGAAATGGTGCTGCGGCTGCTGCTCGCCGCGGCACTCGGAGGCATGGTCGGACTGGAGCGCGAAGCGAGCGGCAAACCCGCCGGGTTTCGCACCAACCTCCTGATCTGTCTCGGCGCCGCACTGCTGATGGAGATCTCGAACAAGGTTGCAGCGGACGCATACGTCCTGACGGGTGCCGCCGGTGATCCGGGCCGCATTGCTGCACAGATCGTGAGCGGGATCGGCTTCCTCGGCGCTGGCACGATCATGCAGTCGCGCGGCGGGATCGTCACCGGCCTGACGACGGCCGCCACACTCTGGGTAGTGGCCGCGATCGGCATGGCAGTCGGCGCGCAGGCCTACATCCCTGCGCTCTTCGCCACCGCCCTCGTTATGCTCGCACTGATGATCCTCGGCCGCGTCGAGGACCACCTGCTGCCTCGCCGGCCCTCCGATCGCACCATCAATGTCGAGATGTCCAATGGCGAGACGGCCCTCGCCGATGTCGAGCGGCTTCTCACGGCGGCCGGCTTCACCGTGACGGGGATCGAGGTTGAGCGCCGGAATGCCGACCTGTTCGCATCCTTCCAGGCGCGCGGACTGCCCGGCGGGTATGACAGCACAACCCAGACGCTGTTGAAGCTGCCGGACGTGCGGCGGGTGACCATTCTCTGATGTTCGGTCGGCGGCGTCCTGCCGGTGACGCCGATGTCGGCACGGCACAGGTCGCGGGTTGAGCCGCGGGTCATTATGTTGTCACGCCGGCCCCTGCGCACCCTTGCAGCGGCGCTTCCGATCCCGCACCTGAGCGAGCATGATCGAAATCTTCAAGGCCGCCATCCAGCGCGGCGCTTCGGACATCCATATCAAGGCTGGTGACTTCATCCGCGCGCGGATTACCGGCGAGCTCGTACCGCTGACGCAGCAGCGCCTGTCACCTGAACAGGTAAGTCAGATCTGTCTCCAGCTGATACCACACCAGCACGACCGCGACCGGCTGGACGAGATCAGGGATTACGACTGCTCCTGGAGCGCGCCCGGGGTGGGCCGCTTCCGCGTCAACATCCTGCGGCAGCGCGGAACGCTCATGATCGTGATGCGTGTCATCCCGATCGACATCCCGAACTTCGACGCACTTCGGCTGCCGCCTGTGCTCGCAGGCATCGCGCTGGCCGACCGCGGCCTGATTCTCGTTACCGGCGTGACGGGCTCCGGCAAGAGCAGCACGCTCGCCGCCATGGTCGGATACATCAACCAGCAGCGGAAGAAGCACGTCATCACGCTCGAGAACCCGATCGAGTTCCTGCACCGCGACCTGAACTGCTCGATCACGCAGCGGGAGATCGGCACGGACACCGACGGTTTCGAGTCCGGCCTGCGCGCGGCACTGCGCGAGGACCCGGACGTCGTGCTGATCGGCGAGATGCGCGACATGACGACGATCGATACCGCGATGAAGGCCGCGGAGACCGGTCATCTCGTGCTCTCCACGCTTCACACAACGAACGCAGTGCAGACGATCTCACGTGTCATTGCGGTCTTCCCGCCGCATGAGCAGGAGATGGTGCGCATCCGCCTCTCCGAGAACCTGGTCGCCGTCGTCAGCCAGCGACTTCTCCCGCGCAAGGACGGCAACGGCCGTGTCGTCGCAGCAGAGATCATGATCGTCACGGCGACGATCCGCGACGCGATCCTCGACAAGGATCGCGTGCACGAGATCTACGACCTGATGGAAGAGGGGAAAGAGCAGTACGGCTCGCAGACGTTCGACCAGCACCTGATCGACCTGGTGAACCAGGACCTGATCTCGTTCGAGGTCGCGCGCGCCTCAGCCAACAATCCGTCGGACTTCGAGCTCAAGATGCGCACCCTTGCGTGATGCAGGCCTCGCCGCTCGCATGAGCGGCATCATCGTTCCCGTTACGACGCCGTTCGACGGTGTGACGGGCGAGGTTGCGCCGATCGGTTTTCGCGAGAACCTCCGCAAATGGCTCGCGCACCCGATCGACGGTGTGCTGCTGTTCGGCTCGACCGGCGAGGGCGCGCTGCTGGATGAGGAGGAGAAGGAGCGCCTGACGGGATTCGCGCGCTCCGTCGTACCTGCCGGGTTTCCGATGCTGGCAGGTGTGGGTGCGGACTCAACTCGGGCGACGATCCGCCAGGCGAAGCGCGTCGCCGCTGCGGGCGCCGATGCGGTGCTGGTCCACCCGCCGCCGTATTTCGGCTCTCACCTGGCACCCGCAGCGATGGCTGCGCATTTCCGCGACGTGGCGGAGGCGTCGCCGGTGCCCGTGATGCTCTACCACATCCCCAAATACACCAAGGTGACGCTGGAGCCGGGGCTGGTTGCAGAGCTCACCCGGCATGACAACGTCATCGGCGTCAAGGACTCGTCCGGTGACGTGAAGCGGTTCGCCGACTACACGGACGCCTGCGGCTCCGGCTGCCGCCTGTTCGTCGGTAGCGGCGCGCTGCTCTATACCGCGCTCGAACTGGGGGCTGCGGGTGGCATCGTGGCCATCGGCCTGCTCGCGCCCGAGCGGTGCGCCGAGGTCTTCTCGCTATACAAAGCGGGCAACGGCGCGGCGGCCGGCCAGGTCCAGGCCCGGCTTACACCGGTTCACAAGGAGATCGTCGCCGCGTACGGCGCGGTCGGTGTGAAGGCCGCTTCGGAAGCGCTGGGCTATGTCGGCGGCGCACCCCGCCCGCCGTTGCGCCCGTTGGGAAAGAAGGAGCTGCAGGCAGTGGCGCGAGTGATGCAGGAGGCGGGTCTCACCTGAAGGTGGTCCGGGCCTGGCTCGGGCCCGCTGTCCTGTAACCGAAACGAGCCATGCAATTCCATACCGACGAAATCCGCGCGCAGCTCGCGGCGCGGCCTGCCAGTACAGCGTTCGACGCAGCCGGCGTGCTGCACACACTCGCCCGGCCGCGCCTGACCGGCTCGCACGGCGCGGAGGAAGTGACGGCGGAGGTGCGCGCGCGCTTCGAGCAGCTCGGCTACCGCGTTCAGGAGCACGACTTCTCATTCAATCCGTGGACCGGCCGCTTCGGCATCTCGATCGCCGGCGTGATCCTCTTCATCGGCAGCTTCTCCGCCTCCGGACTCCTTCTGTACGGCCATCCGGTCGCCGCGCTCATCATTCTCGGCGTAGTCTTCCTGCTCTGCATGGGCGTGGCATTTCTGCTTCAGAAGATGCTGGACCGGTTCGGCTGGGGTCTCATGCAGGGGAAGAACCTGCTGATCAGCGCGGTCGGCGCACGGCCGCAGTATCTGCTGATGGCGCATCGCGACTCGAAGTCGCAGCCGGTGCCGCTCGCGTTCCGCGGGCCCGCCATCGCATTCTCGCTGATCGCATGGGCCGCGCTCGCAGTTCTCGCACTCATGTCGCTCGCGCAACAGGTGGCTTCCAGCTTCATCATCGCCGCGGGTGTGGTAGCGGTGATCGCGTCCGTCATCCTGATCTTCTGCTGGGTCGAGAACAATTCGCCCGGTGCGCTCGACAATGCGAGCGGCGTGGCAACACTGCTGGGCGTCGCGGAGCGTGAAGCCGGTGAGGGCGACGTCGCATTCCTCATCACCGATGCGGAGGAGCTCGGCCTCGCCGGTGCGCGCGCGATCGCGCGGCATCTCCCGCCCGTCTTCGGTGTCATCAATGTCGACGGCATCGATGACAGCGGTGACTTCCTGGTGGTCGAGGATTTCGGCTGGCCGCGGAAGCGCGGCAAGGCGCCACACATCGCGGCCGCGCTCCTGAGTGCCGCGGCAGCACTGGACCTGCCGACGCAGCGCCGCAGTGTGCCGTTCGGCATTCTGCTCGATCACATCCCGATCGTCGAGGCCGGCACACCGGCGCTCACGCTGCTGCGCGGCTCCATCCGGTCACTGCGACGCGTGCATCGCCCAATCGACGATCTTACCCGTCTGACCGGCGAAGGCGTCCGTCAGGCTGTCGAGCTCGGCTGCGCCGCGCTCTTTCTACTCCGGAGCCGCGAGCGTAGTATAGGCGCGTGAGCGCCTGGTATAGGCGTATGAACGCGCCAACCCGCAGCAGGGAATCCGGCTGAACCTGGAAAACGCCACACTCACCTTCACACTGGCGCTCGCCGCCGGTGTGGTTGCGCAGATCGCTGCCGCGCGTCTGCGCATTCCCGGCATCGTCCTGCTGCTTCTGCTCGGCGTGATTCTCGGACCCGAGCTGCTCAACGTCATCCGGCCGCAGACGCTCGGGCCTGCGCTCTCACACATCGTCGGACTCTCCGTCGCCATCATCCTGTTCGAGGGCGGCCTCGCCTTGAACTTCGAGCGGCTGCGCGGTGAAGCCGTCGTCATCAGACGGCTGATTCTCACAGGTGCGCTGATCACCGCCATCGGCAGTGCGATGGCGGCGCACTGGCTGCTCGGCTGGACCTGGCCAATCGCCGCCGTGTTCGGAGCGCTGCTCATCGTCACCGGACCCACGGTCATCATCCCGCTGCTCAAGCGCATCCGCGTCAACGCCAACGTGGCGACGATCCTCGAAGCGGAAGCCGTGATGATCGATCCCATCGGCGCAATCCTCGCCGTGGTCACGCTCGAGATCGTGCTCGCGGAGACTACCGGCGGCGCGGCGCTGCATCTCGTGGGACTACCGACGCGTCTGCTGCTGGGTGCGGGTGTCGGCGCGATCGGCGGCATTGTCATCGCGCGGCTGCTCAAGTCGGAGCGGTGGCTGCCGGAAGGATATGAGAACATCCTCATCCTCTCGCTCGTGCTGGCGCTTCATGAAGTAAGCGACGCCATTCAGCCCGAGAGCGGCATTCTTGCCGCAACGGTCGCCGGCCTCATCGTCGGGAACGTCCGGTCGCGCGTCGCACGCGAGCTGCGCGACTTCAAGGATCAGCTCGCGGTGATGCTCGTCGGCTGCCTGTTCATCCTGCTGGCCGCGGACGTCAGGCTGTCGAGTGTGATCGGCCTCGGCTGGGGCGGCATAGGCACCGTCGCCGTCATCATGTTCGTCATCCGGCCGCTCGACATTGCAGCCAGCGCGCGTGGCACGACGCTGACGATGAAGGAGCGCGCGTTCATGGCGTGGCTCAGCCCGCGCGGCATCGTCGCGGCAGCAGTCGCGTCCGTATTCGCCCGCCGGCTCACGGAAGCGGGGATGCCTGTGGGTGAGGCATTCGCCGCGATGGTCTTCCTCGTTATAGCAGTCACTGTCGTGGTGCAGGGTCTGTCCGGCGGATGGGTTGCGACGAAGCTCGGCATCAGGCGGCCGTCGGAGGCGGGTTACATCATCGTCGGCGCGAATGCGCTCGGCCGGCGTCTGGGACGCGCACTGCTCGATGCGGGTGAGGATGTAGCGCTCATCGACACGAACGAGCTCGACGTGCGTGCAGCGGAAGCGGACGGGTTGCGCGTCCTGTACGGCAACGGCCATGACGAAGTCGTTCTGCAGCAGGCGGACATCGAAGGGCGGCGTGGTCTGATTGCGGTAACGCCCAATGAAGGCGCGAACCTTGTGATAGCGCAGCAGGCAAGGACGCGGTATCGGGTTCCTACTGCGTTTGCAGCACTTCGGCGCGGAAAGGCCGCCGTCACGGAGGAGAGCGCGCTGGAGTCTGGCGTGCAGGTGCTGTTCGGCGGACCCATCGATCTCGACCGCTGGATCCGACTCGCGGCTTCCAGAAACACGTCGTTCACCACGTGGTCCTCCACAGAAGAAGAACCGGCAGACCTCGGCGGTGTGCTGACGCGCGTCGAGAATGCAGAACACCGCTCGGCCCTGCCGCTTCTGACGCGCGCACGTGGGGCAGGTACACCCGTCAGCCGGCGAACCCAGATCCTGCCAAACTCCGAGCTCACCGTGCTGCTGGCGCCGTCCACGGACG
This sequence comes from Longimicrobiales bacterium, assembly GCA_036377735.1. GTDB lineage: Bacteria > Gemmatimonadota > Gemmatimonadetes > Longimicrobiales > RSA9 > DASUXU01. Next base: position 68,535 of record DASUXU010000104.1, on the reverse strand, counting down.
GCGATCCGGCGCGGGGTGGCGTCGCTTCTCCGGCGTAGATAGCTTCCACCCGAAACGGGACGGCTGATGCCCGCCGCTCGCGATCACGCGGGGGCGGGATTCTCTTGTGAGGCGTGCATACATGAAGAACTACCGGTGCCTCGTCATCGTCGGCGCACAGTGGGGCGACGAGGGCAAGGGCAAGATCGTGGACGTACTCGCGGCCGACACATTCATCGTCGCGCGCTACCAGGGCGGCGCGAACGCGGGGCATACCGTCCACGTCGGCACCGAGGAGTTCATCCTCCACCAGATACCGTCCGGCATCCTGCATCCCGAGAAGCGCTGCCTGCTCGGGAATGGCGTGGTGCTCGATCTCGACCAGTTCTTCGCCGAGCTCGATGCGCTCGAGGCGCGCGGCATCGACGCCGAGCACCGCGTAGGCATCAGCGGCCGCGCGCACCTCCTGCTCGATCATCACAAGGCGCTCGACGCCGCCAGTGAAGGGGCGCGCGGCGCCGGGCTCATCGGCACCACGAAGAAGGGCATCGGGCCGGCGTACGAGGACAAGATCGCCCGTGTCGGCGTTCGCGCGGCCGACCTCATGAACCCGGCACGCGGCCGCGAGCTCATCATCGCCGCGGCCGAACGCGCCAATGCAAAGCTCCAGGCCTCGGGTTCTGCGACGCTGGACCCGCAGGCGCTGGCGGACCGCGTCCTCGAAAAGGCCTCCCGACTTCTGCCCATGCTCACCGACACCGGTCGGGAGATCGCCGACGCGCTCGATGCGGGCCGGCAGGTGCTCCTCGAGGGGGCACAGGGCGCGCTCCTCGACGTCGATCACGGTACCTACCCGTTTGTCACATCCTCGACCACGACTGCCGGGGGCGCCTCGACCGGCGTCGGGATTGGACCGACCCGGATCGACGGCGTACTCGGCGTGGTGAAGGCGTACACGACTCGTGTGGGCTCCGGCCCCATGCCCACCGAGCTGCTCGATGCCACCGGCGAGGCACTGCGCAAACTCGGGGGCGAGTATGGCGCCACGACCGGGAGGCCGCGGCGCTGCGGCTGGTTCGATGCCGTCGTCGTCCGGCACGCGGCCATCGTAAATGGCCTCACCGACCTGGCCATGACCAAGCTGGATGTCCTGGACACATTCGACGAGATCCTCATCTGTACCGGTTACCGAGTACAGGGCGAGGTCCATGATGATTTCCCCTATGACCTCACGCTGCTCGAGCATGCCGAACCGGTCTACGAGACCATGCCCGGCTGGGGGGAGTCGACATCCTCCGCACGCAGCTATCACGACCTTCCCGAGAAGGCCCGCCAGTACCTGGAGCGGCTGGAGTCGCTGACCGGAGTGCCCATCGCGTTCGTGTCCGTGGGCACGACGCGGGAGCAGATCATCCAGAAGGACTGAGCCGGAGGGCGGTGTGCCCTCTTGAGCCGCCTCCGGTAATGGGGTAGATTAATCGGCTCTGGTCTTTACAGAGCTGTTGCCCCGGGACTGCGCGGATGTTCGAAGAACTTTCGGAAAAACTCGATACCGTCCTCGGGCGCTTCCGGAAACGCGGTCTCCTGACGGAGCCGATGATCCGGGAGGGCCTGCGCGAGGTACGCCGCGCGCTGCTCGAGGCGGACGTCAATTTCGGTGTGGTGAAGGACTTCATCGCCCGCGTGGAAGAGCGCGCGGTTGGCGAGACGGTCCTGAAGTCGGTGAATCCGGGCCAGCAGATCGTGAAGGTGGTGCACGACGAGCTCGTGCAGCTGCTGGGCGATCGCTCGGAGGGTGTGAAGGTCGCGCCGGTCGGTCCGACCGTGATCCTGCTGGCAGGTCTGCAGGGTTCGGGTAAGACGACGACGGCGGCGAAGCTTGCGAAGCGTCTCGCGCGCGAGGGTCGTAACCCGATGCTGGCGGCGCTGGACGTGCAGCGTCCGGCCGCCATCGACCAGCTCGAGACGCTGGGGAAGCAGATCAAGGTCCCGGTGTTCGCGGATCGCGGCGAGAAGGATGTCGCGAAGCTCGCGAAGCGTGCGGTGCAGGAGGCGGACGCAGGCCGTCATCGCGTCCTGATTCTCGACACCGCCGGTCGTCTGCAGATCGACGACGCGCTGATGCAGGAGCTGAAGCGTGTCGCGGACCTGACGAAGCCGGCGGAGACGCTGCTCGTCGTGGATGCGATGATCGGTCAGGAAGCGGTCCGCATTGCGGAAGGTTTCCATGCGTCGATCCCGCTGACCGGTGTGGTACTGACGAAGATGGACGGCGACGCGCGCGGTGGTGCAGCGTTGTCGATCCGCGGCGTCACAGGCGTGCCGATCCGTTTTGTCGGCGTCGGCGAAAAGCTGGACGGCCTGGAAGTCTTCGATCCGGCGCGCATGGCGGGCCGGATCCTCCAGCAGGGCGACGTGGTCGGCCTGGTGGAGAAGGCGCAGGAGGCGTTCGACCAGGATGAGGCGAAACGCCTCGAGAAGAAAGTCGCGCGCGAAGGGAAGTTCGATCTCGAGGACTTCCTCTCGGTGATGCGTCAGATGCAGAAGATGGGACCGCTCGAAGGTCTGCTGAAGATGGTGCCGGGCGTGAACGCGAAGGCACTGAAGCAGGCGAAGGTGGACCCGAAGCAGATGAAGCATGTGGAGGCGATCATCCTGTCGATGACGCCGAAAGAGCGGCAGAAGCCGGAGCTCCTCAATGGCTCGCGGCGTCTTCGCATCTCGAAGGGTTGCGGCCGGCCGGTGCAGGAGATCAACCGGCTGCTCGACCAGTTCAAGCAGATGCAGAAGATGATGAAGCAGTTGAAGGGGATGGGTGGGGGAAAGAAGGGAATGCCGCGCGGCTTCGGTGGTCCGCGGATGCCGGGAATGTTCGGAACCTGAGGAAAGACACGCATGTCCGTTAAGATTCGTCTCCGGCGCACAGGCCGGAAGAAGGCGCCGTTCTACCGCGTGGTGGTGACCGGCTCGACCACACCGCGCAACGGCCAGTACCTCGCGGCGATCGGTCATTACAGCCCGATGGCGTCGCCGGCCGAGCTTCGTCTCGACCTGGCGGCGGTGGACAACTGGCTCGAGCGCGGTGCCGAGATGAGCGACACGGTTCGCACGCTAGTCAACAAGGCGCGGGCCGGTGGCGACGACAAGGTGAAGTACATGGGTACGTCGTTCGCCGAGGAAGTCGCTGCAGCCGAGAACGCGCAGGCCTGAGCAGGATGGCTGAGACAGGGGCGCGGCCACACGAGCCGGAGCACCTGGTAGTCGGCCAGATCAGCAAGGCGCACGGCAACAGGGGTGAGGTGGTCGTCTGGCCGCTCACCGATTCGCCGGATGCGGTGTTCGTGCCCGAAGCAGAGCTGCTGGTCGGTGATGCGGACGGCCGGGTGGATGATGAAGCGGATGAGCTGTTCATCGTGAGCAGCCGTCCGTTCAAGGAAGCGGTCCTTGTCCATTTCGATGGATACGACGACCGCACTGCCGTTGAAGAGCTGCTTGGTCTCTACGTGCTGGCGCCGCGCGACGCGCTGCCGCCGCTCGAGGAGGGCGAGCTGTTCTACCACCAGCTGCTGGGCATGCGGGTGGCGACGGTTGAAGGGCTGGATGTCGGGCGGGTCCGCGAGGTCTTCGAGACCGAGCCGACGCACCTGCTCGAGGTGCAGGACGACGATGGCAGGGTGCGGCTGATCCCGTTCGCCGCCCACATCGTGAAGGAGACGGACGTGGCCGGCGGCAGGATCGTGATCGATCCGCCGGAAGGCCTGCTGGAGATCTGACGTTGCGCATCAACTTCGTCAGCATCTTCCCCTCGTTCTTCGAGGGACCGCTGTCGCTGAGCATACCGGCTCGCGCGCGGGAGAAGGGGCTGGTGGAGTACCGGATGGTGGACCTGCGTGATTACACGCATGACCGCCATCGCACGGTGGACGACGCGCCGTTCGGCGGTGGCGCCGGCATGGTGATGAAGCCGGCACCGTTCTTCGAGGCGGTGGACGCCCTGAAGCCGCAGGGTCCGATCCTGCTGATGTCGGCGCGGGGTCGCCGCTTCAGCCACAGTGATGCAGTACGGCTGTCGCTCGAGACCGAGCTGACGCTGCTCTGCGGTCACTACAAGGATGTGGATCAGCGCGTGGCGGAGTCGCTCGCGACCGAAGAGGTCTCGCTGGGCGATTTCGTGCTGAGCGGCGGCGAGTATGCCGCGCTCGCAATCACGGACGCGGTCGTGAGGCTGCTGCCGGGTGCGCTCGGCACGCACGAGGCCGCCGCGACGGATTCGTTCTATGACGACGGCCTGCTGAGCGCGCCGTCGTACACGAGACCCGCGGAGTATCGCGGGATGGAAGTACCGGAGGTGCTGCTGTCGGGACACCAGGCGAATGTGGATGCCTGGCGGCTGGCGGAGGCGGAGCGGCTGACGCGGGAGCGGCGGCCCGACCTCTGGGAGAAGTATCAACACGGACACTAACAGTCAAAGCGGTAATCGCTTTCACAAAAAGGTCGCAGCGTGCGATCGAGGAGGACCCATGGACGTTTTGCAGGAAGTCTCGAGAGAGCAGATGCGCACCGACCTGCCGGCGTTCGCGCCGGGCGACACGCTGCGCGTGAACGTGCGCGTGCGCGAGGGTGAGAAGGAGCGCATCCAGGCGTTCGAGGGCGTCTGCATCGCACGCAAGAACGGCGGGATCACGGAAACCTTCACGGTACGGAAGATCTCAAGCGGCATTGGCGTGGAGCGCGTATTCCCGATGCACTCGCCGACCGTGGAGTCGGTGACGGTGGTTCGCCGCGGCCGCGTCCGCCGTGCGAAGCTGTACTACCTGCGCGCACTGCGCGGCAAGGCAGCGCGCATCAAGGAGCGCCAGGCCAACTGACGCGCGGCGCGCGTGGCTGAACCCGCTCGTCGCAAGCGCCCGAAAACTCCGCGTACGGCCAGTGGCCGTCGCCGGAAGGAGATACGGCAGCTGCTCAGGCTCATGGAGCTCGAGCAGTCGATGTGGGACCGTGGCATCGAGCTCGTCGCAGGTGTGGACGAAGCCGGCCGCGGCCCGCTCGCCGGTCCCGTCCTGGCGGCGGCCGTCGTATTTGCACCCGGTGTCGGCATCCGCGGCGTCGACGACTCGAAGAAGCTGACGGCCGAGAAGCGCGAAGCGCTGTTCACCGAGATCCGGTCGAAGGCGCTGGCCATCGGCATCGGTGCCGCGAGCACGAAGGAAGTGGACCGCCTCAACATCCTGCGCGCGTCCCATCTCGCGATGCGGCGCGCGCTGATGCGGCTGCCGTTCGAGCCGCAGCACATCATCGTGGACGGTCTCCCGGTGCATGAGCTGGGCGACCGTCACACGGCCGTGGTCGACGGCGACGCGAAGGTGCACTGCATTGCATGCGCATCGATCGTGGCCAAGGTCGTGCGCGACCGCGCGATGCACCTGCTCGCATCACGCTACCCGGGATACGGCTGGGATCACAACGTGGGATACGGCACGCTCGAGCACCGCGATGCGATCGGCAGTCTCGGCCTCACGCCGCACCACCGGCGGTCCTTCGAGCCGAACACGCAGCTCACACTGGAGATTCTCTAGATGCACTCCGAACACCTTCAGAACGTCAGCACTGGCCGCGTCATGATGGGCTGGCTGGTTGCAGTCGCGGTCAGCTCGCTCGTGCTGCTCGCGCTCGCTGCCGTCGGCATGTCTCCGGTCGAAGCCGAGAACACCTGGGCCAGCATTCTCGCCGTGATCATCGGCTTCTTCGCCGGTGGCTTCTTCACCGGCATGCGCGCACTGCGCGCGCCGATCCTGCACGGCATCGCGATCGGCCTGATGTCGCTCGTCGTGTGGGTGGTGCTGAACGTGATCGTGTTCGGCCTGCTGTCCGGCGCGCAGTGGGAGGTGCTCACGCCCTTGATTACGACGCTGCTGCTGTTCGCGCAGATCGTGAGCGCCGTGATCGGCGCACTGGTGGGCTACAACGTCGGCCTCGCCGGCAAGCCCGGCCTGTCGGAGCATCCGACGGCGGATTGACGGTTAGAGCGTGAGCGGTCTCGGCGATGCGCTCACGTCGTGGGCGGCCCTCTATGCGCGCAGCGACACCATCCAGTTCGCCGCGGCGTGCGGCCATCTCCTGTCCATCGCATACGCCGCGCGCTACGCACTGCAGGGCGACCGCGCCGTGCTCCGCCTGACATCATCGAACGCGCGCACGCGCGAGATGAGCGCCGCGCGCGGCGAGCTGAGCGTCCTGACCGGCGCACACCGCCACGTCATTGCCGGTCTGTGCTTCGCACTGCTCACCGGCATCGCACAGCTCACTGCGCAGCTCGACTACCTGCCGCAGTCCCCGATCTTCTGGACCAAGATGCTGCTGCTGGTGCTGCTGCTCGCCAACGGCCGCATTATCCAGCTCTCCGGCAGGCGCGGTGACCTCGCGGCTCTTCGGCACGCCGGCGTTCGGAGTCTTGCCCTTTGGGGGATCACTGTGATCACGGGACTACTGCTCACGACGGTGCGGCCGTCGTGACTAGCTGCCGTAGGCCGGAGTCAGGCAAGCGGCGTTGATGACCCCGGCACCTCCGGCTAGATTCCGATCTCAGGGCTGGTAGCTCAGCGGTAGAGCAGGGGCCTTTTAAGCCTTTGGTCGTGGGTTCGATCCCCACCCGGCCCATTTTGGAAGATCTGACGGCGACAGGTGATGCACCTGGCGCCGTTTTTTTTCATCAACCCGTCGGCAGTTCGACGGTGAACGTGGTGCCGGCGCCGAGCTCGCTGGCGATGTGGATGGAGCCGCCGTGCGCATCCACGATGCCCTTCACAATGGCCAGTCCCAGCCCAATACCATGACGGCCCGTGCGCCTCGCCTGCCAGAAGCGGTCGAATACGTGCGGCAGGTTTTCGGCGGGGATGCCCGGACCGGTGTCTGCAATGGTGAATCGCACAGTCTGCCCGTTGCGCGCTGCGGCGAGGATGATGTGGCCGCCGGGGGGCGTGAACTTGAGTGCATTGCCGACGAGATTGCTGAACACCTGGAGCAATCGCTCGCGGTCCGCGAGGAGCACGTCGTCCACCACGCCGTCCGTGCGCAGCTCGATGGAGCGCGCCGCGGCAATCGGTGCGTAGGACTCGCTGACTTCTGCGAGCAGCGCAGGGATGCGGACGCGCTCCTTCTCGAGCGCGAGGAACCCCGCCTCGATGCGCTTCACGTCCAGCAGGTCGCGGATGAGACGGTCCATATGTGCGACGGAGGCGCGGATGTTCTCGACCTGCTGCAGTGCATCCGGCTGCGCGCCCCTGCGTGTGAGCAGCTTGTTCAGCACGGTGCTCGCGAGACGGATCGCGGCGAGGGGATTGCCGAGATCGTGAGATACGATGGCGAGCACGTCGTCACGCGCGAGCACGGCTGCCTGAGCTTCCGCATAGAGCCGCGCGTTGTCGAGCGCGAGCGCCGCGCGGCGCGCTATCTCCGTCGCAAGCTCGAGGTCGTCCTGGTCATGCACGCGGCCGGTGCCGCCGCGGAAGAAGCACAATACGCCGATGGTCCGGCCGCGCGCCCGCATGGGCGCCGCAATGACGGATCGGGGCGCCAGTCGCTCGAGGATCCTGGCGTGCGCAGCATGCTCGGACCACGCCCGCATGACGTCGCTCGTGAAATCCTCGATGAAGAGCGGCTCACCGGACGTGAGTGAGACCATAAGCGGGTGATCCGCATGTCCGCCGAACGGCAGCTCCAGCAGGCGCTGCATGTCCTCCGCCGCACGCGGATCTGCATGCACGGCTGCAGCGCGCCGCACGCCCTGTGTGCCGTTCGACAGAAACACGACACACCAGTCGCCGAGCAGCGGCACCGCATAGGACGCAACGGCTTGGAGGTTGTGGGCGGTGTCCAGGCTGCCGCTCAGCACTGCGGTCGCCTGCGCGAGGAAGCGTTGCGCCTGTTCGACCCGCATGCGGTCCGTCACGTCACGCAATGCGACGGTGAAGATCCAGCGGTTACCGAGGCGCGTCTTCGAGATGGACGCTTCCGCCGGGAATTCCTCGCCGTTCCTGCGCAGACCCGAGATCTGGCGCCTCTCACCCATCCGGCGTGCGATCACAGGGGATTCCGCAAAGCCGCGGACCTGTTCCGGATGCGCGGCGCGGAAGCGGTGAGGAATCAGCAGGTCGATGGAGCGGCCGAGGATCTCGTCGGGTGTGTATCCGAAGATTTCCTCGGCACCGCGGTTGAAGCGGATGATGTTCTGCGCTTCATCGATGGTGATGATGGCATCGGCCGAGATCGCGATGATCGCGTCCGACGCGCGCAGCATCTGCTCGTCGAGGTCGCTCAGCGGCGGAACGGACTGACTGTCGGAGGACATGCGTCGGAATATAGGACGGTCCGGCGGCGTGCGCCTCTACTGCGCGTCGTTCGCCTTGAGCAGCCCCGTCTCGAGCGCAAAGCGGACGAGCTCGGAGCGGTGCGTCAGGCCGATCTTCTCCATGACACGGGAACGATACGTGTCCACGGTCTTCGGTGAGATGAACAGTTTCTCGCCGATCTCGCTCGAGCTGAAGCCCTGCGCAGTCTGCTGGAGCACGTCGCGCTCGCGGTCGGTCAGCTTCGCAAGCGGGTCCACACCGCTGGATTCCGCCTTCTTCTTGAAACCCTTGAGCAGCAGCTTGGCCGCGCTGGGATACAGGAAGACTTCATCCTTCGAGACGGCGCGGATGGCGGTGGTCAGGTCCTGGTCCGCACTGCTCTTGTGGACGTAGCCGCTCCCGCCGGCTTCCAGGACGGCGAGCAGGTATTCCTCTTCAGCGTGCATGGTGAGGACGAGGACCCTCGTCCCCTGGCCGAGCGCGGTGATCTGGCGGGTGGCCTCGAGACCGCCGATGCCCGGCATCGAGAGGTCCATGACGACGACGTCCGGTTTCAGCCACTTCGCCTGCTCCACGCCCTCCTCGCCTGTACCAACCTCGCCGACGACCGCCATGTCATCCTCGGCGTGCAGCAGGGCCTTGAGGCCGGAGCGCAGGACTGCGTGGTCGTCGACGATCAGGATGCGGATGGTGTCGGCCATGTCGTGGTTTCCCTGAGCGGAATCTCGATCCGGACCCGGGTCCCCTGGCCCGGTGCGCTGCGTACGGTTACGCGGCCCCCAACATACGAAGCCCGTTCGTGCATGCCAAACAGCCCCAGCGCGCCGCTGACCAGGGCATCATCCACGTCGAAGCCGCGGCCTTCGTCCGTGACTGTGGCGACTACATGGCCGCTGTTCCGCTCGACCTCGACCCTGGCGCGGTCGCTCCGGCTGTGGCGGACCACGTTCAGCAGCGCTTCCTGGATGAGGCGGTAGAGCGCGAGCTCGGACTCCGGCTGGAGCGCGCCGTCCACCCCCTCGATCCGGGTGTCGACCCGGACCGCACCGGTCTCCGTGACGTTCCGGGCGTGCGCCTGGATCGCGGCGCTCAGCCCGATCATGTCGAGGGCCGGCGGCCGCAGCCCCTGCGCCAGCATCCGCAGCTCGTTGATGCTGCCGGAGAGCTGGTCGGCAATGGCTTCGAGGGACGTCGCGGTAGCCGGATCGGCAGTCTTCCGGGCAACACGAAGCTGCACGAGAACAGCGGCAAGGGACTGTGCGGTTCCGTCGTGGAGGTCGCGTGAGAGGCGCTTGCGCTCCGCTTCGCCGGCATCGATTGCGCGGATCGCGATCTCGCGCAGGCGACGGCGGTACTCGCCGACACTGTCCAGCATGCTGTTGAACGTCCCCGTCGCACGCTGCATCTGGCGGTCGCTCACCGCGCTCTCGATCGCACGCGCGGTCTCGCTGCCGCCGCGCACCTTCTCCGCGGCATCCACGAGATTGCGCAGTGGTGTCAGTGCGACGTGTACTACGGCAGCGTTCACCACGATGCCGACCAGCACCGCCGCGACGATGACCGGCCACACGGACGAGAGCGGATTCGCACCGGGGTTCGCTCGTGCTGCCGTCACCGCGACACTCGCGCATGCGACGACCGCAAGCAGCGTGATCGCGCTGTTGGCGATGATCAGCTTGAAGTAGAGCGGCAGGCGCAGCAGGCGCACGCCGATGCCGTTGCGGACGGGCGCCGCCGGGCTCTCATCGGTCCGCAGAAGCGGCCCGGTCATGGGGATCGCAGACATGGTGAAAGATGCGCGCGGCCATGCCGTCCCGCTGTCCGCACCCCGCCGAAGTGGTGTAGGGGATTCCCCTACAGAGTGCGGCCGGGGGCGGCCGTGTAGTCGTCCGGCCTACGGCGCGAAAGCCGTTCCCCCCGGAATCTTCCGCAAAAAACCGACATTCCGGGCCTCCTGCCGGTTGCATCTTCACCTCGTAGAAAACGCCACACCAAACCGCCACGGAGACTGGAAAATGAGAACTCATGCATTGGTGGCCGCACTGACGGCCCTGACTCTCGCGGCGCCGGCGATCGCGCAGGACAGCCCTCCTGTCTCCGCCGACACCAGCACCCCGACCGCGACCGCAGTGCCAGCCGCCGCAAAGTCGATGGTGCCCGCGATTACGATCCAGCACATCCGGCCGCAGGACAAGCGCGGCCTGAACATGTTCGAAGCCCCGAAGAACGACAACATCCCCTACAACGGGTTCAAGCTCGACTTCGGTGCAGCGTTCACCCAGCAGTTCCAGGACCTCGAGCACAGCAACACCGCAGATGCGGTGCCTGCGCCCGGGAACAACAACCTGATGGAAATCGGCAGCGGTTTCAACAACGCGGTGGCCAACCTGTACGTCAACGCGCAGCTGGCCCCCGGAATCCGCGTCTCGATGACGTCCTACCTGTCGTCACGGCACCACCAGGAGACGTGGGTGAAGGACGGCTACATCCAGATCGACGAATCCCCGATCGATGTGCCGGCGCTGAACACGCTGATGGACTACCTGACACTCAAGGTCGGTCACTTCGAGATCAACTACGGTGATGCGCACTTCCGTCGCACGGACAACGGCAATGCCATGTACAACCCGTTCGTCGGCAACCTGATCATGGATGCGTTCACGACCGAGATCGGTGCGGAAGCCTACCTGCGCAGCAACGGCTTCATGGTGATGGGCGGTGTGACGGGTGGTGAGGTGCGGGGCATGGTGACCCGGCCGAACGACCGCGCCATGAGCTACATCGCGAAGGCCGGCGTGGACCGGCAGCTCACACCGGACCTGCGGGTGCGCCTGATGGGCTCCATGTATACGACGGACAAGTCGGCGAGCAATACGCTCTTCGCCGGCGACCGCGCAGGCAGCCGGTACTACCAGGTCATGGAGAACGACGCGGCCACGGAGAACGGCAACTTCCGGTCGGGCATGTATGTCCCCGGCTTCGGCAGCAAGGTCCGCGCGTTCCAGGTGAACCCGTTCGTCAAGTTCCACGGCCTCGAAGCCTTCGGTGTGATCGAGACTGCCAAGGGCCGCAACGCCACAGAGACTGCGGATCGTGATGTGACACAGTATGCAGGCGACGTGGTGTACCGCTTCCTCGCGGACGATAAGCTCTTCGTCGGCGCGCGCTACAACACCGTGACGGGCCGCCTGGCTGGCGCAGCGTTCACCGATGACGTGACCACCACGCGCCAGCAGTACAGCGCCGGCTGGTTCGTCAATGACCTTCTGATGCTGAAGGCCGAGTACGTGACGCAGAAGTACGAGGACTTCCCGGCCGTCGACATCCGGAACGGCGGCAAGTTCAAGGGCTTCATGCTGGAGGGCGTGGTCGCCTTCTAAGAGCCGCTCTGGCAATGGACGGCTGGACACAGGGAAGGCCCGGGGCAACACCTCCGGGCCTTCCGCATTTCTGCACGTGGCGGTAGGCGCGGCGACGACAGCTTTTCCTCCGTCCCCCGACGGTCCGGCGGGTTCCGGCGGCGCAAATTCAACCCATGAAAGCGACGACGATTCGACTCATCACACGCTGCGCCCTCGGCGCGGCATTGTTCATCACCGCAGCGGGCGCGACTGCTCAGCAGGAGGCGACGCAGCCGGTCATCCACGACGGCGAGCGCCTCACGTTCAGCGTCCGCAGCTCGCGTTTCGGTGACATGGGGCAGGCGACGATGCGCGTCGACGCGGATACGACCGGCGGTCGCGCCGCCTATCGCCTGAGCTTCGACTTCTCGGCGAAGGTGATGCTCTTCAAGGTATCGGACCGCACGCGCTCCTGGCTGGACGCCGGCACGCTCACCACGCTGCGTTACTGCAAGACGGAACGGTCGCCCGTCGCACGCTTCGATGAGGATGTGCGCGTGATGCCTACGCTCGGCCAGTGGTCGGACGGGCGGCGTACGTACCTGCTCGGATCACGCATGCCCCTCGACGAGCTCGCGTTCATCTACTTCGTTCGCGGCGCAGCGCACTCCATGGATGGCGACGCGATCACGGTCGCACGGCACTTCGACGAAGACCGCAACCCGATACGCCTGACGACCCGCGGTGATGTGAAAGTCAGTGCTCTCGGCGATTCCGTCGTCGCACGCGTGATCGAGATGGAGGCGCGGGATGCACGGCAGAAGAACGGGACGACCAGGATGACGTTCTACATCGGAACAGATGAGGCAAGCCTCCCGTTGCGCATCGACACCTCCATGCCGGTGGCGGGGAACCTGACCATGACCCTCACCAGCGTGGTCCCCGGAACACGCGTCAGGGAGCGGATTACAGCCATGTCGCGCAGCGACGTGGAAGAATCAGCCCGCGGCGGACAGGACTGAACCTGCGGAGTCGCAAGATTTCAGCATCGAATCGGATACAGGCAAACAGGGAGGATATCATGACACGGAACGGCAGAAACCTCGGACTTCTCGGCGGCGCGGCTCTGATCCTGATGGCCGCTGCGCCCCTGGCATCGCAGCTCAGTCTCTCACCGGAAAGCAAGGTCTGGGTTTCAGGAACGTCATCCGTGAAGAGCTTCAAGTGCGAGACGTCCGCAATCGGCGCGGCACTGACGTCGTCCGCCGGCGAGGCCGCGCTCGAGAAGCTGGTGACGGATGCACAGATCACCGTCGACGTCGCGAAGCTCGAGTGCGGCAACGGCACGATGAACGAGCATATGCAGAAGGCGCTTCGGATGAGCGAGTTCCCGAAGATCTCATTCAAGCTGGACAGCTATACGATCGGCGCAGCGAAGGCGGTCACGGTGAGGGGTACGCTCACGATCGCCGGCCAGGAGCGTCCGGTGGAGCTGACCGGCACAGCGACCGAGGATGGCTCGCTCGTGCGCACGACGGCGACCGCGCAGATCAACATGAAGGACTGGGGTGTAAAGCCGCCGAGCCTGATGATGGGGACCATGAAGGTGCGCGAGCTGGCCACTGTCGGCTACGACGTGACGATCAAGCGCTGACCCATCCGACGCTCGAGTCGCAGACAGGACCGCCGGGACGGACCCGGCGGTCCTTCGCGTTTCCAGCCTTGCCAACGGCGCCGGGCCTCGCAGATTCAGGCCCGGATCCTGCCCGATGCACGGCAGGAATGAACCTCCCCACGCCCAGAGAGCTGGCCATAGACACCGCTACACGGTCCGACACAGCGGCCCCACCGGCAAGGACGGACGAGGAGCGGCGCGCACGCCTTCGCCGGATGACGCGTGTAGCCACCGGGCTGCTGGTCCTCTCGACCCTCGTGCTGATCGTCGCGCACTGGCTCCAGCCGCAGTATCCGTGGCTCGCCTACGTCGTCGCGACCGCCGAGGCCGCGATGGTCGGCGGACTCGCAGACTGGTTCGCCGTTACCGCGCTGTTCCGCCACCCTCTGGGAGTACCCGTACCGCACACCGCGATCATCCCCGCGCGCAAGAACCAGGTCGGTCGCAGCCTGGGCGGATTCGTGCAGCGCCATTTCCTGTCGCCCGAGGTAGTGTCGGCCAAGCTGCGGACGGCGGGCGTTGCAGCGTACCTGCTGGACTGGGTGGCGTCGCCGGACAATGCGCGGATGATCGCGCACAAGGCGGCAACCGGTCTGGCCACGGGGATCCGCGCCAACGAGCAGACGGAGATCCAGCAGGCCATTGCGAACAGCCTGACGCGGAAGGTCGAGCGCACGCCGGTCGCACCGCTGCTCGCGAGCGCGCTCACGCTGGTGACCACGGACAACCGTCACCAGGAGCTGTTCGACGAGGTCATCCATCTGCTGGCACGCACGCTGTCGAAGAACCGCGACTTCATCCGTGAGCGGATCGACAAGGAGACGCCGTGGTGGATGCCGGAACAGATCGACGAGAAGATCGCATCAAAGATCGTGAAGGGGATCGACCGCACGCTGCAGGACATCCGTGACAACCCGCAGCACCCCATGCGTGAGCGCTTCGATACCGCGCTGCACGAGTTCATCGAGCGGCTGCGGATGTCCCCGCACGTCATCGAGCGGGCCGAACAGATGAAGCGTGACGTGCTGAACGCCGAAGCCGTGCACGCATTCGCAAGCACCCTGTGGGAGGACCTGTGTGCGGCGATCGTCCGCACCGCGGAGAACCCGGACGCCCGATCCATCGACTCGATCGCGCGCGGCATTGTCTCGGTTGCCGAAGGGGTGCGCAAAGACGAAGAGCTCGTCGCGAAGATCGATGGCTGGGTCATCGAGACTGCCTGTTATCTCGTAGAGAAATACCGCGGTGACGTGGCGGGCATCATCTCGGACACCGTGGACAGCTGGGATCCCGACGTGACGTCCGAGCGCATCGAGCTCGCGGTGGGCCCTGACCTCCAGTACATCCGGATCAACGGCACCCTGGTCGGCGGCCTGGCCGGCCTGATCATCTACACCCTGCTCCAGATTTTCCGGCACGGGGGCTGACCCCCGCGCGGTCCCGTCCACCGGGATCCCCGCCCTGTCCCTTCCGTATTGCCGCTCGCCCCAGAACTGCCGCGGACGGCGCTCCCAGTCGTTCTAATAGGAAGCGGAGCTATCCCATCAGCTGTCACCGGAACCGGAAGAGCATTATGAAACGCGACGAAAGGAAGATCCGGATCGTCCTCGTGGACAATGACCCTCGCGCAGGGGACAGGGTACGGGCAATCCTCGGGCAGATGCAGGACGTGCAGCTGGTGTCACAGTGTGCAGGCGCAGCAGACGCGGTGCGAACGATCCAGGCGTTCCGGCCGGAAATCGCGATCATCCCGCTGCGGATGTCGGACGGCACGGCGCTGGACGTCATCGAGCAGGTCAGTCCGGACCGCATGCCCTCGCCGATCTTCACATCCCCACCGGACGCGCGAGCGGAGCAGGTGCTGGCGGATTGCGAGCTGCCGTGCATTGCCGAGTCGCTCGAAAGCGAACCACTGACCTCTGTGATCGAGACCATTCGCGCGTTCCGGGGTCAGCCCGGTGCACACGCAGAGCACTCGAAGCGGCTGTGGAAGCTGCTGGCGCACGGCGGCAGCAATGCGGGGGAGCGGAATGCGGACAACACGCTGGCGCGCTTCGTCGTGCGCGAGCGCAATCGCGTGCACACGATTGCGGCAGAGGAAGTGGACTGGATCGAAGGCGCCCGGAACTATGTGCGACTGCACGTGGGTGATCGCACGCACCTGCTGCGCGGCCCGCTCACGGCCATCCATGCGCAGCTGGACCCGCGCCTGTTCGCGCGGATCCATCGTTCGATCATTGTGAATGTGGATCGGGTGGGTGAAGTACAGCCCTGGGTCGGCGGGGACTATGTGGCGGTGCTGACGTCCGGAAAGAAGCTGCGGGTCAGCCGCAACTTCCGCGAGACGATCCTGCGCCTCGCCTCATAGCGCTTACGGGTACAGCGCGCGCCGGATGCGTTTGGCGCCGGCGCGCGTTCCGAAGGCCACCGCCAGCCCGAAAACGATTGCAGTACCCGCAGTAATGAACGGCAGGATCAGCGCGATCGGCGCGGCAACAGCGACGCCTGCAATACCCGCCACGACCGGTGCGACCGGGCTCTGCGCCTGATCCACGTACCGCAGCCGCTTCGAGACGAACCCCCGCGACTGGATGTAGCCCACAGCGCCCGCCGCAACGGTCGCGATCGTGGTGATGAATCCTGTCAGTGCTTCGAACATGAACATCCTCCCTTGTTGCAGGCCTGTACGCGGGGCCCGCGCCGCGGGTTTCGCTCCGGCCGCTGATCATACGCAGGGCGGGACGGGCATTCAAGTCACGCGGAACAGACGTTGCAATGGCGGCACCGGACCCCGGCCACCCACGGAGCAACGTGTCGACATTACAGGAAGAGCGGTCGGAGTGCCCCGCGCTGCTGCTGCTGATCAGCGAGACCTCGGATCTCCGCGCGTCTGCCCGCTCCGCGCACAGGCGGGTGCGCACGTGGGTGAGCAAACGGGAAGCCGCCGCGGGCGAGTTCACGGGCGATCCCGCGGATGCGGCCACATATCAGTGGATCGTTGATGCCAGGTCCGTTACAGCCGTCATCTGCCTCAATGACGACGCACGCGCGCAACGGGCCGTAGCCGCCCTGCGCGACGTCCGCGCTGATGCCGCTGTGCTCGTGCTCTCGGAAGCGCTGGACGAAGCCGGCGGCGATGGCACGCTGACGCGCAGCGGCGAGCTGCGCGACGTGCTGCGCCTGGACCTGGAGGATGAGCTCGTGCGGCTGGAAGCGGAGCGCCGGGTCTTTTGTCTGCGCGCGTTCGCCGACCACGCCGACATCGTACCGATCCTGATCCATCCCGATCCCGATCCGGATGCGCTGTCGAGCGCGCTCGCTGTGCGCACGGTACTCGGCCGGAACGACCGTACTGCGCCGATCATCACGTCACTTGCCATGCGACGCCCGGAGAACCGCCGGATGGCCGAGCTGCTCGGCATGCACGTGACGCAGGTGACACGCGAGGAAATTGCGCAGCTGTCACGTGTGATCGTCGTGGACATGCAGCCTGCCGACGTCATTGGCCCTGACACCCTGGCGGCCGTCATCGACCATCATCCACCGGAACCCGAATACCAGGCCGACTTCCTCGATGTCCGGCCCGAGTATGGCTCCGTCGCATCGATGATGACGGAATATCTGCGCGCATGCGACGAGGATGCGGTCGGTACGGGCCTGGCCACCGCACTCATTCATGGAATCCGCACGGACACGGACTTCCTGACGCGTGGCGTCGTTGCCTCCGATGTGGAAGCGTACGCGTTCCTTCAGACGCACTGTGATCTGACACTGCTGCGCCGGATACAGGAGCCGTCCTATCCGGAGAGTGCAATCAGGGCGTACGGCCGCGCGCTGCACAACGTCTGCATTGCCGACGGGATCGCCGTCGCATTCGCCGGCGAGCTGGATGACGATGAGAGCCACATCCTCGCGGATCTCGCAGACTTCTGCATGGGAATCGAAGGTGTCACGCGCGCGGTTACGAGCGGAGTGGTGGCGAATAAGCTGGTGCTCACGCTGCGTGACACCGGACGCGACGGCGGTGTTGCGGAGATTGCACGCGTCATCGGAGAGAAGGGCGGTACAGGGGGCGGCCACCCGACGATGGCGCGCGCGGTGATCCCGCTTGAATCGGTGCCGGACTGGTCGGAGGAGAATGCCGAGGCCGCGATCCTGGAACTGGTGCGCAGCGCGGCGGCGGACGGCTGATCAGTCGTCGATCGTGATACCCAGGTCGTCCGGAGCGCAGCCCTGGAGCAGGGCGTCGATCACTTCACGCGCGTACACGTCCGGCTCCTGCGCCTGGTCCATGCCGCGGATGTGCGCCAGCACCAGACGTTCACCGTTCGCGCACTCGAGGCCAATGTAGGCCGAAGGGAAGAGCGCGGGTGCGCCCTCCTCATCCTCCCGTTCCTCGTGCCGCACACCCGCCACGCCGAGCCGGGCGTCGCCGCTCTCGAGCGCAAGACGCACACGGTCCCAGGTTTCATCGAGCGGGAAGGTCGTCGATGCCAGGATGTTCGGCAGTCCTGCGATGAGCAGCGCCACGTCCAGCTCGACCTCGCCCTCACCCCGGTCGATGTTCGACGTGTAGACGACGGGAAAAGGTCCCGCGAGAAACACTGGAATCGCCGATGAATCCATGGACCTCTCCCGACGGCCGTGCCGTCGCATGCTGCACCTGGAGATTGACGGCGGTGCGCCCGACGTCTGCATCCCAGATACCCGCGTTGCGGAAACGGGATCCCGGCGGCTGCCGCAGCCGCTCAGGCGTGGCGTAGCAATGCACGGAGCAGACGCACGAACCGCACGGTCTCTGCGACCCGCGTGGCCGGCTTCAGCCCCGCAACGGTACCCCCCGAGTGTGCAAACAGACCGGTGATAACGCAATGCTTGAGTATTTCCGGCGGCAGCCGTCGGCTCAACAGGATGGACTGCGTGAAGGGAATCAGGCGGTCATCCCGGCCGTGCGCGATCAGCGTGGGCACGCGCACACTGCCGAGGTGCGGCCGCGGATCCAGCAGTGGATCCGTCTCGATGGCTGCGTCGGCAAGGGCGTTGGCAAGCCCGCGCTCGAAGGCGCCTGCGGGGCGGGGAGACGTCGTGAGCGGCGCGAGTGCGTCGAACACTTCGCGCTGCGCAGGACGCAGCTGCGCGCGAAGCCGCAGCTTGCTCTCGTCGAAGATCGGTTCCCACGCGTAGAACCCGCGATCGCCCGCCTCGATGGCGAGACTGTGAAGCGCCTGTGCTACGTCACGATCGCCTTCGTGTCCCGGTACACGGGTCAGGTAGTTTCCAGCCATCACCCATGCGCCATAAGGGTCGGGTGCGATCTGGTATCGCCTTCCGTCGAGCTCGTGCTCACCAGTCATGGCGAAGGAAAAGGCGGCGTGCAGGTCGCAGTAGCCGCCCCAGGCGGCGATGCCGTGGAGCATTTCGGCGATGTCCGGGTCCGTCGCCGCGACCAGCGCCTGTGTCGCGCCGAACGAGAAGCCGAGCATGCCCGCGTGCTCATGCCGCACGTCATCACGCTGCTGCAGTGCGCGCACGGCCGCGCGGATCGTATCGATCGTGACCGCCGGCGCGACGCGCAGCTCGCGCCATTCGGGGATGTCAGGGATCAGCACGACACTGCCGGATGCGGCGACCGCGCGCGCGAAGCGCTGGAGACCGGGGTGACTGCTGCCGGTGCGGGTGAGTCCGTGAAGCACGACCCAGCCGGGCAGCCGCCCACGCGTCGTCGCAGGCTTGAATACCAGACCCGGCAGTGTCTCGCCGGCGCGTTGATAGGTGGTGGGCTGGACCGTGACCTGCACGCCGTCGGGTGACGTATAGGCGCGGATGAAGCGGATCAGCGATGCCATGGCGACAAAGGTATGCGCATGCGACGCGGTTGTCAGGGTTGCGATCGAGCGGGTGGGCGCAGCATCATGGCATCATGGATCGCAGAACATTCGTTAATCGCGCTGGCGTCGCCGGCATCGGTCTGGCGTGGCCTCGAACACTCGATGCACTCGCACACCGCACGCAGGACCTCGACCCCGGCTCAGCCGAGCTCTGGGAATCCGTACGCGAGGCATTTCCCATTCCGCGGGACCGGATCTACCTCAACGTCGGCACGCTGGGGCCGCAGCCACGTCCCGTGGTCGATGCCATCATCGAGCACACCCGCCGCGTCGCGATGACGTATCCACCCGGCGTCGACTGGAACACACTGACCGCCGCGGCGGCGCAGGTGCTCAAGTGCGATCCCGCAGGGCTCGTCTTCCCGCGCAACACCACGGAAGGGATGAACTTCGTGGCGAACGGGCTCGAGCTGCGTCCGGGCGATGAGGTCCTCACCACACTGCATGAGCACATCGGCGGACTGTGCTGCTGGCAGCTCGCATCGGCCCGCCACGGTGTGACCCTGCGACAGCTCGAGCTGCCGATACCGCCGTCGCATGAAGACGAGGTTGTGGACATCTTCACGCGCACCATCACACCGCGCACGCGTGTGATCTCAATCTCGCACGTCACGTTCTCGAACGGCCTGATCATGCCGGTCGCCCGCCTCGTCCGTCTTGCGCGCGAGCACGGCATCATCTCGGTCATCGATGGCGCGCATCCGCCGGGGATGATGGACGTGGACATGGTGGCGCTGGACCCCGACTTCTACGCGACGTCCCCGCACAAATGGCTGCTCGCGCCGCAGGGAACCGGAATCCTGTACATCCGCGCTGACTGGCGGACCCGGCTCTGGCCGACACTGGCGTCGGGCGACTGGGACGACCTCTCGCTCGGAGCCATGCGCTTCAACCATCTCGGCTCCTTCGATGAGTCCCGCATGGCCGGCCTGCTCGCTGCCTTGCGCTTCCACCAGGTCATCGGCCCCGACCGCATCCACGAACGGATCCGCACGCTGCGTCGCATGCTGATGGATGGTCTGCTGGAGAACCCGCGCATCCGGATGATGTCGCCGCAGGCGGACTCACTGGGGGCGGGGATGGTGTCCTTCAAGCTGGACGGCGTGGATGCGCTCGATCTGCAGGTGCGGCTGGCCCGGGCAGCAAATATCCGTACCCGCGTCATCGGCGAGTACGGATATCAGTGGATGCGGCTATCGCCTCACATCTACAACTCACCCGCCGAGATCGAGCGGGTGGTTGCACTCATCGCGGCGGAGAAGCCGACTCAGTAGGCGTGCAGGTCGGTGATGGCCTTCAACACGTCATCGACCTGCGGCAGGATCACATCCTCGAGCTGCGGCGAGTACGCTACCCAGGTATCGAGCGATGCGACGCGGCGCACCGGACCGTCCAGCCAGGGGAACAACTCGTCGGCGATGCGCGCGGCGATCTCCGAGCCGATGCCCCATGACAACGAATCCTCGTGCGCGATGATGACCTTGTTCGTCTTCCGCACGGACGCAGCGATGGTCTCCATGTCGAGCGGCTGCAGCGAACGGAGGTCGATGACCTCCACATTGATACCGCGCTCTTCCGCCACGCGCGCCGCGTCCAGTGAGCGCTTGACGAGTGCGCCGCATGCCACGACGGTCAGGTCAGAACCGGGCCTGACGACCGCAGCCTTCCCCAGCGGAACCATGTAGTCCGCACCGGGATAGCGGCCCTTGTTGTAGACCTGGCGGTAGAGGTGTTTGTGCTCCAGGAAGATCACCGGGTCGTCCGATCGGATCGCCGTGCGCAGCAGGCCGTTCGCGTCGAGTGCATTCGAAGGCAGCACGACGTGCAGCCCCGGGGTATGCGTGAACAGCGTCTCGCCGGTCTGCGAGTGGTAGATCGCGCCACCCTTCAGGTAGCCGCCGTACGCGACGCGGATTACGACCGGCGACTTCCATTTTCCGGCTGAGCGATAGCGCATGGTAGCGAGCTCGTCCCGGATCTGCATCATGGCCGGCCAGATGTAGTCGAAGAACTGGATCTCGACCACAGGCTTCAAGCCGCGCGTGGCCATGCCGACCGCGCGCCCGACGATGTTGGCCTCCGCGAGCGGTGAGTTGAACACCCGGTTGGTACCGAAGCGGCGCTGCAAACCCCACGTGCACTTGAACACGCCACCCTTGCCCTTGACCTCCTCCAGCACGTCCTCACGGCTTGCGTCGGCGACGTCCTCACCGAACACGACGATGCGCGGATCGCGCTCCATCTCGTCGCGCAGACACGCATTGATGAGGTCGACCATGGTCGTCTCTTCGCCCTCGAACGCGGGCGAGTCCTCCGTATCGAACGCGTCACTCTTCGGATCGACGTCGGGCGAGAAGAGATGGCTCATGGCCGTATCGCGCGCGGGCTGCGGCATTGCGCACGCGCGGTCCGATGCATCCTTGACCTCGGCGTCCACCTCGTTCTCGAGCGCCACGACCTGAGCCTCGGTGAGGATGCCGTTTTCCAGCAGGTGCGAGCGCAGACGGAGAAGCGGATCGCGCGCCGCTTCCTGCTCGCGCTCCTCGTTCGTCCGGTACATGCGCTCGTCGTCGGAAAGCGAGTGCGAGTATGGGCGGATGACGTGGGCATGCAGCAGAGCAGGACCCTTACGTGCCCGGCAGTGCGCGACCGCGCGGCCCGCGGCTTCATAGCTCTCGAAGACGTCGCAGCCGTCGTACTCCTCGATGTACATCCCGGGGAATCCGGTCACGAGTTTGCTGATGCTGCCGCCCGGTGTGTTGACCTCGACCGGAACGGAGATGGCGTAGCCGTTGTCCTCGACGAGGAAGATGACGGGCAGCGAGAGATTGCAGGCGGTGTTGAGCGCTTCCCAGAACTCGCCCTGCGACGTAGTGCCTTCACCCGTGGTGCACAGCACGACTTCGTCGTCTTCGAACGATTCGACCGCGGCGCGCATGTCCGTGTCGAGGCTGGCGCGCATTCCGGCTTCGGCGCAGCCGACGGACTGAAGGAACTGCGTGCCGGTGGGCGACGAGACGGAGACGATGCGCAGGTCGCGGTGTCCCCAGTGGGATGGCATCTGCCGCCCGCCGCTCGCCGGGTCCGCCTCCGCTGCAACCGCCTGGAGCAGATGATCGTACGGGGTCATGCCGAGCGCCTGCGTGAGCGCGCGATCGCGGTAATAGAAATAGAACCAGTCGGAGCCGGGCCGCAGGTGGGCCGCAACCGCGACCTGCGCTGCCTCATGGCCGGCGCCGGATATCTGGAAGAAGATCTTGTTCTGCCTCTTCAGCAGGATCTCCTGGTCGTCGGTCTTCCGGGCCGCGACCATCGTTCGATACATGCGCACGAGCGACTCCGAGTCGAGTCCCTTCGCGTCGCGCTTTGCCGGAGTGTTTTTTGCCTTGGTGGCCATTGAATCAGCTTCAGGCTGGCAGCGGATGGGCAGCACCGGGAATTCCGGGCCGGAACGGCCCTATTATACCCGCGTGCCGCTCTGGCGGCCACCCCTCGTCATGGGTATAGTTGCAGGGGTCCCCAACCATGCAACGGTGGCTGATCTGCTCTGGAACTTCGCGAAAATCGCGCTTCTCAACCCGGTGCTCGTTCCCCGTCTGCTCGCCGCAGGCTGGCGGTTCCGGCGCCGCGACTGGTATCGCCACCCGCCCTTTCTGCCCGTGCCCCCGCAGACCTATATCGAATGGCGCCTGCATACCGCCTACGGCAACGAGCGATCCACACCGTCCGCACCTGAGCTCAAGCGCTATCTGAACTGGCTGCGCTGGATGAATTCGACCAGAACCCACGGAGATGACGACTCGTGAAGAAAATTCTCGCGTTCCTCCTGCTGCTCGCAGTGATCTGGGCGATCCCGCCGGTCCGTGCGGGCCTGATCGAAAAGCTGCACCCTGTGTTCGCGAAGCTGGGCCCGGTCGGTGAAAAGGCGGCAACACCCATGCGCCGCTACACCGCGCGCACGCAGATCAATGCCGTCCTTACGAATCTGAAACAGCGCAGTGAGGAAGGCCGGCAGGTTCCGACCGTGCAGGAATTTCCGCGCTGGCTGCGCGAGCATCCGCCTTCGGACAAGCGCGATCTGGATCCGTGGGGGACTGCGTACTTCATGTCGAAGACCGGGCGCACGGTCACGATCGGCTCCGCCGGACCTGACGGCGTGCGCGGTAACGCCGACGACATCACCAAGAGCGCTACGCTGTAGTACAGCCGCGTGGAAGCCTTCCTGGACCAGCTCGCGCCGGCCGTCTCACGGTTCGGTCCCTGGCTCGTGTTCGCCATCACGCTGCTGGAAACAGCATGCTTCATCGGGCTGCTGCTTCCCGCGGAAGCGACCATCCTGCTCGCATCATTCCTTGCCGCCGACAGCTACTTCTCCATTGAATCCGTCTTCGTAGCCGCCGCGGCCGGCGGATTCGCCGGGGATCAGATCGGATACTTCCTCGGCCGCTACGGCGGCGACCGCGCTGCGGTATCCGACGGCAGGATCGGGCGGATGTGGCGCCGGCATGAAGTGCGCGCCCATGCGCTGTTCCGCCGCCAGCCGCTGCTCGCAATCAGCGGTGCGCGCTTCATTTCCTTCGTCCGCACACTGACTCCCTGGCTTGCGGGCATGAGCGGCATGCGGTATCGCCGCTATACGATGTACGACGCGATCGGCGTCGCTGCCTGGGCGGCAGCATCTGTCGCACTCGGCTACATCGCCGGACAGAGCTGGGAAGCCGTTGCACGCTACCTCGGCATCGCCAGTGCCTTACTCCTGGTCGCGTTCATGGTTGCTGTGTGGGTCGCCGTGAAGCGGCGACGCGACGCGCGCCGGGCACGTGCGGAAGCTGCCGCGAATGGCGGCGCGCCCCTGTATCGCGTGGGACTGACAGGCAACATCGCGAGCGGGAAGTCGGCGGTTGCAGACGTATGGGCAAAGCTCGGCGCGGAGATCGTCGATGCCGACATCCTTGCGCGCGCTGCCGTCGCACCCGGATCACCCGCGCTGGCGACCATCCGCCGCAGGTTCGGCGAAGAAGTGATTACGGAGGGTGGGGAGCTCGATCGCGAGCGACTGCGTGCAATCGTCTTCGGTGACGACGTCGCGCGGAAGGAGCTGGAGGCAATCGTCCATCCGCAGGTCGAGCTCGGCAGACGGGAAGCGGAGGCGGCACTGCGCGCGCGCGGCGCCCGGATTGCCGTGCACGTCATACCGCTCCTGTTCGAGGTAAACCTCCAGGACACCTTCGACGAGACGGTTTTCGTCGATGCGCCGGAAGATGTGCGCCTCGAACGTATCGTCGCGCACCGCGGTCTGAACGCGGAGCAGGCACAGGCGATGATCGATGCGCAGACGGACGCCGACGAGAAGCTGGACTACGTCGACCACGTGATCGACAATGATGGCACGCTCGAGGAGCTCGAGCAGAAGGCCGCGGTTCTGTGGCGGGGCATATCGGAGCGCGCATGCGCATAGACATGCACATGCACACGCGCGCATCGTTCGATTGTCTGAACGATCCCGCGCGCCTGGTGGCGGCTGCGCGGAACAGGGGTCTCGACCGCATCTGCATCACCGACCACAACGAGATCCACGTCGCCCTCCAGCTGAAGGCGGAATTCCCGTCGTTCGTCATCGTCGGTGAGGAAGTGAAGACCGGCGAGGGTGTGGACGTGATCGGGCTGTTCATCAGTGAGAAGATTCCGAAGGGTACACCGGCGCGCGCAACCTGCGAGCGCATCCGGGAGCAGGGTGGAATCGTCTATGTGCCGCACCCGTTCGCAAAGGGGAAGGGAGGTGGCGGCTTCATCCTCCCGCTGATCGAGGATCTTGTGGATGCGGTCGAGGGTTTCAACGCCCGGCTGCACGATCCCCGCCTGAATGAGCAGGCGGTGGAATGGGCGCGGGCGCGGGACCTGCCGCTGGGTGCGGGCTCGGATGCCCACACGCTGGCGGAGCTCGGACGCGGTCACGTGGAGATGCCCGCATGTGACGATACGCCCGCTGCATTCCTGGCGGCACTGCGCCAGGGCACGATTCACGGACGGTCGTCGTCGCACATCGTGCACATTGCATCGACGTATGCAAAACTTCACAAGAAGCTCACCCGCTGAGGGTGTTCGGAGTACAGACGAGATGACAGACGTTCTTTCCGTACCGTCCCACCGTCGCAACCGGCTGGCTGAAATCGCGGCGAAGCTGCGGGCAGCGCAGAACGTGGTGCTGGTCACGCATGTGAATGCGGATGGCGACGGCACCGGCAGCGAGGTGGCTGTGGCCGCGTGGCTCGAGCGGGAAGGGAAGACTGTGCATATCGTCAATCCGACGCCCTTCCCGCCGCAGTTCACCCACCTGCTCGGCAACCCGGACTGGGTGCGCGATCCGTCGGATACGCGGGTTGCCGATACGATCGCGGGCGCGGACGTCGTGCTGATCCTGGACACGAGCGAGCCGAAGCGCGTCGGTCGCCTGGCAACGCTGGTGGCCGGTCGTCCGATTGCCGTCATCGATCATCACGTGCCGCCAGACATCGGGTTCGACGGTCTCGTACTCGAGGACTCCACGGCCTGCGCGACGGGAGAGCTGGTGTACGACCTGTTGACGGTTGCCGAAGCGGACCGTCCGTGGGGCATGACGATCATCGAGGGGATCTACACGGCCATCGTAATGGACACCGGTTCGTTCCGGTTCTCCAACTCGACCCGGCGCGCGCACGCGATCGCGGGCGACATGATCGAGCAGGGAGTGGATCCGGAAGCGGTATACCGGCGACTGTTCGCCATGGTGCCGCTGCGCCGCATCCAGCTTCTCCGCCATGGCCTGGATCAGCTCCGCACGGACGACGAGCTGCCGATTACGTGGATCACGGTCCGCCGCGAGATCATGAACGAGCTCGATGCTACGGCTGACGATGTGGAGGGCCTGATCGAGCACGCGCGCTCGATCGAAGGGACAGAGGTGGCGATCCTGTTCCGCGAGACGTCGGACGGTTCCACAAAAGTGTCGCTCCGCTCGAGCGGCGATGTCGATGTGAATGCGATTGCGCGCAGGCTGGGCGGCGGTGGCCATGTCAAGGCCGCGGGAACGCTCATGGGCGACCGGCTGGAAGTGGCGCAGGAGAAGGTTCTGAACGCGGTGCGCGAAGCCATCAGGGCGCTGCCCGCGGGCTATCGCAGCGCCAATCCCGCAGATTAGATTTCCGTGATGCAGCAGAGCTTTACGCCTCCCGATCTGACCCAGAGCCGCCTCGCCGCGGCGCCCGATGCCGCGTTCAGGCCGGCTCCCGCCGATGGCGTGCTGCCGGATGGATTCTTCAGCACCAGCAATCTTCCGACGTATGTGAAGATCCGCGGCGAGTGGCGTCTCCCGCGCTTTCCGCGCATGGATGCCGCGATCGTCACCACGGAGGACGGCGGGCTGCGCGTGCTCGAGGGCCGGTTCGTACGCAAGGGACAGGCGGTTGCGGTCGGCTACGCTGAAGACGGATCCGAAGGGATCTTCGTGCACGCCGGCGCATTCCTCGGCACGCACGACGCCGGTGCGGGCGACGAGTTCCAGTTCATGAGCTCGCAGGTGAGCCGCGAGAAGCCGGTCGACTATGCGCAGCTCGCGGACATCATGCGCAACGAGCGAGAGCGCGGCGGACACATCGTGTGGGTGGTGGGGCCGGCGGTCCTGCACTCCCGTGGTCGCGACGTCATCACCTGGTTCATCGAGAACGGATACGTCGGCGCACTGCTCGGCGGGAACGCGGTCGCTGTGCATGACATCGAGCAGGCGCTGATGGGTACCACGCTCGGAATGGACCGCAGCGGCCGGCCAGTCACCGGCGGACACGCATTCCACATGCGCGCCATCAACCGTATTGCCGCCGCCGGTTCCATTCGCGCGGCAGTCGAACAGGGCATACTTACCGAAGGCATCATGCACGCCTGCGTCCGGAACAACGTGCCCTTCGTGCTGGCCGGCTCCATCCGCGACGACGGACCCCTGCCGGATACCATTCCGGACACGCTGCGTGCGCAGGAAGTCATGCGCGAGCATGCAGTGAAGGCCACCATGACCATCATGGTGGCGACTGCACTGCATGCCATCGCGTTCGGCAACATGCTGCCTTCCTACGTGGTCGAATCGGACACCGAGCTCAGGCCACTGACCACCATTGCCGTCGACAGCTCCGAGTTCGTCGTCAGCAAGCTCAAGGACCGCGGCACACACCAGGCGTTCGGTGTGATCACCAACGCGCAGGACTTCCTGCACGTGCTGCGTCATTTCGTGGAATCGGGCCAGAACGCCACGCCGGCCGCGCCGGTGGCAGGAGCCGCATCATGACCACGCAGTGGGTCAACACCCAGCCTGATGCGGGTGCCGTACACGCGCTGCTCGCCTCCGTGGCCGAACGCGTCGGCATCGACGCCGTAGATCAGATCTGGATCTTTCCCACCCGCCGGATCGCCGTCGGCGAAAGCACTGTTATCGTCTTCGCGCTGTGTGAGGACGATCCGGACCGCCGGCGCGTTCTCACGGCCCGCTTCACGGTTACGCGCGACAAAAAGGGCGTGGCCAAGGTGCAGGACCGCATCGACGAGCACGGCAGTGCCCCGGTCGGGTCGGTCGAGCGCGTGGTCGAAGGCGTCCTGCGCCGGCTCGGTGAGGACATAGAGCAGCCCCCGCGCAACGAGCGGATCGACCGCTCATTCGAAGCCTGGACAGACCTCCTGACAGAGCTGGGCGCCCCCCGTCCTCTCCCGGACGAGGGTTGACCGGGGATGCCGTGGTCCGCTATCAATAATCATTGTTGATAGCAAACCGGAGCGACCATGAGCTACGTCCATCTCTTCCGACGATACCTCCGCGAGCAGGGTCTGCCGGTTACACAGCAGCGGGAGTCGATCGCGGAAATCGTGTTCGGTTCCGAGCAGCACCTGTCGGTGGATGACATCGAGGCGAAGCTGCGGGACCAGGGCGAGC
This sequence comes from Longimicrobiales bacterium, assembly GCA_036377735.1. Classification (GTDB taxonomy): domain Bacteria; phylum Gemmatimonadota; class Gemmatimonadetes; order Longimicrobiales; family RSA9; genus DASUXU01. The sequence goes on along the minus strand of DASUXU010000104.1, from coordinate 40,351 downwards.
GGATCGGCAAGGCGACGGTCTATCGCACACTCGAAATGCTGGTCAAGAGCGGACTCGTGCAGGAGCACGATTTCGGGGAGGGCTTCAAGCGTTACGAGCACCTGTTCGGCCAGAAGCCGGTGCGTGAGCACCTGATCTGCACGGAGTGCGGAACGGTGAGCGAGATCCACAGCTCCGAGCTGATCCGCATGCAGGAGGAGGAAGCGCTGCGCCATGGTTTCCAGCCGGCGCGCTACCGCCTCCAGATCTATGGTATCTGTGCGTCGTGCCAGGCCCAGGGCGCGGCGATCCGCTGGGAAGGCCTCAGCTGTCCGATCGACACGATTTCCTGAAACAGAGACGAGATATCGATGCAGGTACCGAAGGCACTTCGTGCGCTCGAGTGGGAGCTGCCGAACACGTTCATGGGTCTGGACGAGGAGGGAAGTGATTTCGCGAAGGCGTCCGCGGTAATCCTGCCGGTGCCGTACGAGGCGACGGTGAGCTACGGCGCCGGGACCGCGCATGGTCCGGGCGCGATCATCGAGGCGTCGCGATTCATCGAGCTGTACGACCAGGAACTGGATGCGGAGCCGGCGGATGTCGGGATTGCGACACTGCCGTCGCTGTCGCTGACGGGTGCAGGTCCCGAGTCTGCCGTCAGCGAGCTGCGCGAAGCGTATGATGCGGTGCTGAAGGAGAGTGGAGACAAGTTCGTGATCATGCTGGGGGGAGAGCACTCGATCTCGAGCGCCCCGATCCTGGCGTGGACGGACCGTCTTGCAAAAGAGGGCCGGAAGCTCACGGTGCTGCAGTTCGATGCGCACACGGACCTGCGCGCCGAATACGAGGGTTCACCCTATTCGCATGCCGCGGTGATGCATCGAGTGCACGAGCGCGTGAATCTCGTCGCAGTAGGTATCCGTGCAATTACGCGTGAGGAGATGCAGCTCGCGCGCTCGCGCGACAACGTGCACCTGTTCCTGGCGGATGACATCCACACCGGCGACGCGTGGATGGATGACGTCATGTCGAAGCTTGGAGATGATGTCTACATCTCGTTCGACGTGGACGGCTTCGATCCGTCGCTGGTGCCGTCGACGGGGACTCCGGAGCCGGGCGGGCTCCAGTGGTACCCGGTCATGAAGCTGCTGCGGCGCGTCTTCCGCGAGCGGACCGTGCACGCCGCGGACGTGGTGGAGCTGGCGCCGATCCCCGGGCTGTCAGCGCCGGACTTCCTGGTGGCGAAGCTGGTTTACAAGATGATCGGGTACCGCTTCTCGCGGGTCTGAACACGCCCGCTACCGCTACGTGGTCGCGCGTCGCTCCTCTGTAACGAGCCGGATGGATTCGTCCTCCGGCTCGTTTGTATACCGGCGGAAGAGTGGGTGCAGGTCGAGCGGATCCTCGATCACATAGCCTTCCGGGACGAGGCCGCGCGGCGCCATGATGAACGGCCACGCCTGCCGCCCGCCCAGCGCGCCATGTGCACCAATCTGGTCATCGAAGCAGATGCACTGCTGCTTCTCCGGATCGTACGCACCGAAGAGGATCATGTCCCCCGCGTTCTTCATCCGCACCAGGTCCGCAACCGCGCGCTGTTCCGCAGGCGTGTCCGCATAGTCCTGAAGCGGATTCTCGCCGTCCAGGATCTCGAGATCGCCAGCGGCGGTGACGAGCGCGCGGCCGCGCATGTTCTCGACGTGCGCGCCGTCCAGCATGCGCGTAATCACACAGCCGATGCCGCCGTGCGCGACCAGGAAGTAGTAGAGACTGCGCCGGTCGCGATCCTCGCGGATTTCCTCGAGTGTGAGGGGGTGATCGGGCTCGGTCCAGTAGACGTGCGCGAGCGATGATGAGTAGGTCACGACGAGTCGCGTGTCCTCGGACTCCCGCGCAGTCTCTGCAACCAGCGGGAACGGATTGTAGTGGCGACGGATCCAGCGCCCGAGACCGAGTCCCGCCTCACGCGCCGGCAGCATGGACTCCGCAGAAACCTCCTCCAGCTCCTGAACGAGGAAGTCCATGATCTCCTCGCGCTCGGGTGCGTAGTCGCCGCGGCCGGCCATCACGAAGACGCCGTGCTCAGCGGCGCCGACAATCGTTTCTCCCAGCGTTTCACCATATGCGACGCGGTACGGTATCGATGGTGTCTGGCCGTGGTCGCTCAGGATATAGAGGTCGTAGGGACGACCGGGCACCCGTCGCAGCATCCGACGGATCTCGCCGACACGCCGGTCGAATGATGCAACGGAGCTGTAGGCAGTGCGGGATTGCGGGCCATAGTGATGCGCAAACTCGTCGTACACGTTGTACGTCGTGTAGATCGACGGCACACCGGCATAGATGTCCAGCAGCACCGCGAGCGTCTGGAGCTCACGCAATACGACGTTGGTCGCAATGTGAAGAAAGGGCAGATACCACCAGTGGTAAGTGTACTGCCCGCGGATCTGGCTCCACAGCCGCAGCACTTCCTCACGCAGGTATTCCCACACACTGGCGACGAGGAGCCGCAGGACCCGGAGCGGATGGACGAGCAGCAGCAGTGCGAGCCGGCCGCCGCCCATCTTCTGGAGAAAGCGCTGCGGCTCCTTCGCGGCGATTGTAAACACCGCCCTGTCCGCGCCGCCATCGTAGATGTTCACGTAGCCCGAGCCGCCGTCCAGGATGCCGGACCGGGGCAGCCGGTCGCGGATTCGCTGGACATCGGCCGGCTTCGATCCCACGATCAGCCGCCGGTCCGCTTTTTCGTAAAACCGGAATGCAGGGATATCTTCCTTGGTGCCGAAGAAGATGGCCGCCTGTGCGGCCGGGGTCGCGCTCGGCAGGCCCGCGGAATAGGGGCGCAGCTCCCAGTCCTCGCGGTGGAGCAGCTTCTTCAGGTTCGGAGCGTAGCCCTTCTCGACAGCCTGCAGCAGGTCGTCGCAGGAGAGCGCGTCGATCTGAAGGACGATAAAGCCGCGGTCGGCGCGCTCCTGCCGCATGCGGCGCTCGGCGGCGAACGGAAAATACTTGAAGCGGTAATAGGCGTGGTACAGCCGGTGACGCAGCCGCTTCCACCTGCTCGGAGAGGACATGGACGGACCGATAACTATCGCCGTAGCCTTCGCGGCCGGCCTGCTGTCTTTTCTCTCACCCTGTGTCCTGCCGATCGTTCCGGGGTACCTCGGCTTCATCACCGGCATGTCGCTCGATGATCTGCGCAGTGGGCATCAGCCTCGTGCAGTGCTCGTGCCAGCACTTTTCTTCATTCTCGGCTTCACCGCCATCTTCATCCTGCTCGGCGCGTCCGCCACACTCCTCGGACAGGTCCTGCTGCGCAACAAGGAATGGATCGCCCGCATCGGCGGTGTCCTCATCATCCTGCTCGGTCTCCACCTCCTCGGTGCTTTCCGGCTGGCCCCCCTCATGCGCGAACGCCGCATTCACCTGGCCGGCACCCCCGCGGGCCGCTTCGGCGCATTCGCCGCTGGCCTCGCCTTCGGTGCCGGATGGACTCCCTGTCTCGGACCAGTGCTCGGTGCGCTCCTGACTCTCGGCACCACCCGCGACACCGTCGCAGACGGAATGCTGCTGCTCGGCGCCTACGCGCTCGGCCTCGCACTCCCGTTCGCCGCCGCCGCACTCGCAACCGAACGCTTCCTCGGCGCTTCACGCCGATTCAGGCAGATTGCGCCCGCTGTCGAAAAGGTATCCGGGGCGCTGCTCATTGTGATGGGGGTCCTGCTGATCACCGGGTCGTTCACGGTGCTCTCCGGATACTTCCTCCGGTTCACACCGCAGTTCCTGCTCGAAAGACTCTAGGGAAGGGGGTCCGCTCGGGGCTCCATCAGGCCGGGCAGCTGACGCAGAAGCTCGCGAGGCTCGATCGGCTTCGTGAAGTAGTGCGTGCAGCCCGCGTCCAGGCATTCCTGCCGCTCCCGCGTCCCCACCCGGCCCGTCAGCGCCACGATCCGCACATGCCGCGTGCTCGGGTCCGCGATCAGCTCGCGTGCAACCTCGAGACCCGGGCGGTCCGGCAGCCCCAGGTCGAGCAAAACGAGGCGTGGCTTTTCGGCAGCCGCGGCAGTCAACGCCTGCTGTGCGGTGCCTGCCTCGTGTACACGATAACCCGCGTCTTCCAGGAGCAGACGGAATGCGTGCCGCAGGAGGGGGTCATCTTCGACGAGGAGGATTGAGCGGTCGGAAGTGTTGATCATTCAACGATATAGTACCGTTGAAGGAGGCGCCGGGCAAGGGGCGCGATGGGAGGCTCAGGAAGCCAGTGTCTCCTCGAGAAGCTGCCGGCGGAGCAATGTGGCGTAGAGGCCGCCGGCTGCGATGAGCTCCGGATGGCTGCCTCGTTCGACGATCCGGCCGTGGTCCAGGACGAGGATCTGGACGGCTTCCATGACGGCACTGACGCGGTGGCTCACGATGACGGCGGTCCTGCGATCGAGCTCATCGCGGAGCGCATCGAGGATGCGCTTTTCGGTATGGGTGTCCACGGCACTGAGCGAGTCGTCCAGGATCAGGATGCGGGGATCGCGGGCGATCGCGCGTGCGAGGGTCGTGCGCTGGCGCTGTCCGCCGGAGAGGTTGACTCCTCGCTCGCCGAGCCGTGTTTCGAAGCCGTCCGGGAAGGCCGAAACCGTGTCGGTGAGCTGTGCGACGGCGGCCGCGCGGACGACGGGGTCCTCGCCCGGAAGTGGGGCGCCGTCCACGGCTCCATCCGATAGTCCGAAACCGATGTTGTCGCGGATGGACTCGGAGAAGACGAATGCTTCCTGGGGGACGACACCGACGGCGGCGCGCAGAGTGGCGAGCGGCAGGCGCATGAGCGGCACGTCGTCGATGAAGATCGTGCCGCTGTCGGGGTCATACCGGCGCGTCAGCAGGGCCACGATGGTGGATTTCCCCGACCCGGTCGGTCCCACGATGGCGGTCGTCGTACCTTCCTCTATTACGAACGACACATCCTCGAGAACGGGCCGGTCCGTGCCGGGGTAGCGGAAGGACACGTTCCTGAATTCGATGCGGCCGCGGATCTCGACGTGTGCGGCATCATCCGCCTCCGTGACGAGCGGCCGCGTGTGCATGATGCGGTCGATGCGCGCCATGGACGCGGCGCCGCGCTGGAACAGGTTCACGACCCACCCGAGCGCGATCATCGGCCATGTCAGCATGACGAGGTAGGTGCTGAACGCGACGAAGTCTCCCTCCGAAAGCGTACCGGCGATGACCTCCCTCCCGCCGAACCAGAGCACGAGCAGGAGACCAATTCCGGTAAGAAGCGTGAGAAGCGGGTGGAATACGGAGCTCGTGCGGGCGAGATCCATGTTCTGCTTCATGTAGGTCCGGTTCAGCAACTCGAATTCGTCTGCCTGCGCCTGCTCCTGGACGTATGCCCGCACGATGCGTACGCCTGCCAGGTTCTCCTGCACCATCGTCGAGAGTGTGCCGAACTGCTCCTGGATCCGGTCGAACTGCCGATGTATCCGTCGCCCGAAATGGATCATGACGAACGGCAGGAGTGCGAGCGGTACGATGGCGATGAGGGCGAGCGACACGCTGTAGCGCAGCATGAGCGCAAGGGATACCGCGGTCGTGACAGTCGTATTCACGAGGTACATGATGCCGGGTCCGACGGCCATCCGGACCGCCTGCGTATCGTTGGTCGCCCGGCTCATGAGGTCACCGGTCCGCGTCGTCCCGTAGAACGCACTGTCCAGACGAACGAGGTGGGCGAAGAAGTCGTCTCGCAGGTCATTCTCGATCTGGCGGCTGATGCCGTTCATCATTCGTCGCATCCCGAACCTGGCGAAGCCGTTCAGCACGTTCACGATGATGATGAGCAGCGCGAGCCATGCGACGCGGCCGAAGGTGGCGCCGTCCATCCGGGCCGCATCAATGGCGAGGCCGATCAGCCAGGGGGTCGCGGTGGGTGCGGCATTGGAGAGGGCAATGAAGAGGAGGCCGAGCAGCAGTCCCATCCTGTAGCGGTGTACATACGGGAGGACACTCTGCAGCTCACGCATGGGACACCGAACTGGTCAGCGTGCGAAAAAACCGCGTGTTCACGCCAAAATTCCAGTGGTGGCGCATGGCATATCGGTTGCTCCTCCGGTGCTCCGGTTTCGATGACGCACTGTCCGCAACGTATCCACCGCGACAGGCGTGCTCAAGCGAGTGAGGCACTGAATGATAAAGAATACACGGCGACTTGCACTGCTGCTGGCCATCCCCCTGGTGAGCGGGCTCGCGGCCTGCGGCGGTGGCGACGAGCGCGAAGCGCTGCGCGCCGATGAGATGGACCGCCAGCTCGAGCTCGCGCTCCAGGATGATTCGACCAACGTGCGCGTGATCGCCGACGCGCCGACGCCGAAGCCGGCGGACCGGGAGCCTGAGCCGGATGTGAAGGCGCCGCCCCGTCCGACGCCGAAGCCGACACCACGTGCGACCCCACCGCGTGATCCCGCGCCGGTCCCGACGCCGCGCCCGCGCCAGCCCGATCCGGCACCCGCGCCGCGCGCAGTCACAGTATCCGCACCGAGCGGTACGACGATGGCCGTGACCATGAACGAGACACTGTCGACGGAGCGCAACCGCGTGGGTGATACGTTCAGCGCGACACTGCAGGACGCGTTACGCGGGTCGAACGGTGAGATCGTGATCCCGGCAGGCGCGACGATCCGCGGCCGGCTGACACAGGTGGACAAGTCCGGCCATGTCGGTGCGACCGGCGTGATCGCGATGGCATTCGAATCCGTTTCCTTTGGCGGCAGGAGCTATCCGCTCGATGCGACGGTGGTTCGCGCGAACCCCGAGCGGAAGAACCGCACTACTGCGACACAGCATGCGACGAAGATCGGTGCTGGTGCAGCGGCGGGCGCAATCCTCGGCCGCGTGATCGGCAAGGACACGCGGAGCACGATCAAGGGTGCCGTCATCGGTGCTGCTGCAGGTACGGCGATCGCAATGGGAACCGCGGATGTGGACGTGGTGCTGCCCGCAGGTTCCGAGATGGTCATCAGACTCGATTCGCCGGTGGAGGTGCGGCGGGTGATCTGACAGGCTGGGTAAGACTGACTTCAGGCGGCCGAAAACGCACGCACGCATTACGCCTGAAGCGCGAAGGGCCGGGAGGAATCCCGGCCCTTTGTTTTTTGCGCCGTCCGGCGGGCCGCAGAACGATCAGTATCCCGCGGCTGAACCGCCGGTGCGAGGATCCGGCACTGCGGTCCACACACCGCCACGGCGCAGGATCGACGGTGCGGTTCCGACATAGCCGTTGCGCGGCTGGACGGTGTGCCCCATGGCCCGGAGCGCGTCCGTCGTCGCAGATGTAAAGCCGCTTGGCTCCGTCAGCAGCGCGTCCGGCAGGTGCTGGTGATGGATGCGGGGTGCGTAGACGGCCGTGCCGATGTCGAAGTCGTAGTCGATGACGTTGATCAGCACCTGCGCCACCGCGGTGATGATGCGCGGCCCACCCCGCGCGCCGGTGACGAGCAGAGGCGAGCCGTCGCGATCGAGCACGATGGTCGGCGTCATCGCGGAGAGCATGCGCTTGCCGGGCACGATGGCGTTCGCCGCACCCTGAACCAGGCCGAACATGTTCGGCTCGCCCGGCTTCGACGTGAAGTCATCCATCTCGTCGTTGAGGAAGAACCCCGCCCCCGCAACCGCCACGCCCGACCCGTACAGCTCGTTGATCGTGGTGGTGAGTGCGACGGCGTTGCCGTTCGCATCCACAATGGAGAAATGCGTCGTGTGTGTCGGCTCCGGCACCTCTCCGAGTCCGGGCCGCACCTGGCTGGACGGCGTCGCATGCGCGGGATCGATGGTGCTGCGCAGGCTGTCTGCGTAGCTCTGCGCGGTGAGCCGCTGCATCGGTACCGAAACGAAGTCGGGATCGCCGAGCAACGCGTTGCGATCGGCGAACGCGCGTCGCATGGCTTCGGCCGTCAGGTGCAGCGCCGCAGGCGAATGCCATCCCAGCGCGTTGAGGTCGTAACCCTCGAGGATGTTGGCGATCAGGCCGAGCGTGACACCGCCCGACGACGCGGGCGGCATCGCGATCACGCGGTGGCCGCGATAGTCGAACTGCACCGGCTCGCGCCACTTCGCGCGGTAGTTCTTCAGATCCTGTTGCGTGATGATGCCGCCGCCCCGGCGCATCTCCGCAACGATGAGGTCCGCGGTCTCACCCTCGTAGAATCCTGCAGGTCCGCGGTCCGCGATGCGACGCAGCACCGCGGCGAGGTCCGGATTGCGCCACTGCGATCCCTGCGCGATCGGTTGACCATTCGGCAGCAGCAGTGCCGCGGCACCCGGAAACTGCGCGATCCGCTCGGCCGCATCGCGCACGGAGCCCGCAAGCTCGCGGTCGACCGTGAAACCGTTCTCCGCGAGAGCGATCGCCGGCGCGACTACGTCCTTCCACGGCAGCTTTCCGAAGCGCTGGTGCGCCGTCCACAGCCCTGCAACTGCGCCTGGAACGCCCGAGGCAAGATGTCCTGTGATCGATCGCTCGGTGGGTCTGCCCTGCGCATCGAGGAACATGTCCCGCGTGGCTGCGCCCGGCGCCTCCTCGCGGAAGTCGAGCGCCGCCACGGTGCCGTCGGCGAGACGCGTCACCATGAACCCGCCGCCGCCGATGTTGCCCGCCTCGGGATACACGACCGCGAGGGCGAACGCCGTCGCAACCGCAGCGTCGACTGCGTTGCCGCCCGCGCGCAGAATCGCGACACCGGTCTCGGTGGCGAGCGGCGCGTCCGTCACGACCATCGCATTCGGCGCCGACGTCACCACAGGTGCGCTGCCGAACGCCCAGTTCGCGGGGATTGCGGCCGCAACGGCGGCGGGATCCATCTGCGACACGCGCGACGCGGCGGGTGCACATGCCGGCACCAGAACCGGAAGCAGGAAGAGCAGCGCGGCCGCAGCCGTGCGGATTCGAAGATTCATATGCGTGATCCGTTCGTCAGGCAAAGTCGGTCAGGGCTGTGAGCGCGCAGGCGGCGAGGGTCGCCGCGCCGCGTGGAAGCACGGATTCATCGATGTCGAATGCCGGGTGGTGGTGCTCGCGCGGCGGCTCGAGGGCCGCACCGATCCAGAAGAAGCAGCCGGGTGCTTCGCGCGCGAGGATGGCGAAGTCCTCGGCGCCCATCATCGGCTCGAACGATACCACAGCGTCATTACCGAGTGTGGCGCGCGCGGCGCGCGCCGCCGTTTCCGTCGCACGTGCATCATTTATGACCGGTGGATAGCCGAACCGCAGGTCGAGTGTGGTGCTGCCGCCGAGCGCATCCGCAACGGCTGCGGATCGATGCAGGCCCTCATGCAGCACACGTCGCACTTCCTCATCGAAGTAGCGCACCGTACCGCGCAGCGTGACATCTTCGGCAAGGATGTTCTCCGCGACGCCGCCGCCGATCATGCCGATGGTGAGAACACCCTCCTGCTTCGGTGCCAGTCCACGCGCGACGACATTCTGGCACGCGAGCACCACGTGTGACGCCAGGACCACGGCATCGATGCCTTCGTGCGGTCTGGCTGCGTGCGACGACCGGCCGTGTACTGTCGCCGTGAACACGTCCGACCCGGCCATGATGCTGCCCGGCGAGAGGAACACGCGGCCGCTCTCGAGGTGCGCGCCGACGTGTGCGCCGAACACTGCGCTCACCCCCTCCATCGCGCCATCAGCCACCATGCGGGTGGCACCGCTCCGGTTCTCCGCGTCGCTCGCCTCTTCCGACGGCTGGAACAGAAGCCTGATCGTGCCCGCGGGCATGCGGCCCGCGCGCTGCGCCGCCGTGATCAGCCGGGCGGCACCGACGAGCATGCTGACATGCGCATCATGACCGCACGCGTGCATGACGCCGGGGACGGTCGAGCGGTAGGAACCGTCGCCGGCCTCCTGGATCGGCAGCGCATCCATGTCGGCCCGGAGCGCGATCATCGGTCCGCCGCTGCCCAGCTCCGCGACGACGCCGGTCACGCCGACGCCCCGCCGGACCCGCCAACCGAGTTCTTCGACCGCGTCCGCAGCCGTGGCCGCGGTCCGGTGTTCCTGGAACGAGAGCTCGGGATTGCGGTGCAGGTCGCGACGGAGTTCCACGAGATCGCCGGCGAAGTCGAGTGCCTGTTCGAGGAGGCTGGTCATGGTCGCGCAGTGAGGGTAAGTTAATCGGGCCAATGTACCCGGCTCTGCGAAGCCGTCGCAAGCTCGTGCCCGGAAGGAAAGCACCCAGGTGGATCCCCGCCTCACAGAGCAGCGCAACCCGCGCAGTATGCGCATCGACGAGCTCACTCCGCTCGAGATCGTGGACCTGATCAACGCCGAGGACCGCATGGTCGCCGCGGCGGTGCATGAGGAGCGCGAGCAGATTGCGCGCGCCATCGAGATCGTGGTCGACTGCTTCCGCAAGGACGGACGCCTGATCTACGTCGGCGCCGGGACCTCCGGTCGCCTCGGCGTCCTGGACGCGTCCGAGATGCCGCCGACCTATCGCACCGATCCATCCATGGTGCAGGGTGTGATCGCCGGCGGACTCGCGGCCCTGGTCGAGGCACAGGAGGGGGCGGAGGATGTGCCGGAAGATGGCGCAGCCGCGATGGACGAGCGCGCGGTGGGCAGCTTCGATTTCGTCCTCGGGATCGCGTCCTCAGGGACTACGCCCTATGTGCACGGCGCGTTGAACCGCGCGCGTGAGCGGGGCGCGCGCACCGGCCTGCTCATGTGCACGTATCCGAAGGCCGAGTACACGCTGAAGCATGATGTCGTCATCTCGCCGCTCGTGGGACCCGAGGTCATTACCGGCTCGACGCGCATGAAGGCGGGAACCGCGACGAAGATGGTGCTCAACACCATCTCGACGGCGGCGATGGTGCAGCTCGGCAAAGTGTACGGCAATCTGATGATCGACCTGCAGGTCACGTGCAACAAGCTGCGCGATCGCGGCGAGCGGATCCTGCGCGAGACACTTGGCGTAGATGAGGCGCGCGCGGCCGCCCTTCTGGATGGTGCGGACGGCCATGTGAAGACCGCGCTGGTGATGGGCACGTTCGACGTGGACAAGGCGGAGGCTGAGCGGAGGCTGGAGGAAGCGGACGGACGGCTCGCCCGCATCATGCCGGATCTGACGGTTCGCTGATGCGCGTGATCGGACTGATGTCCGGCACGTCTCTGGATGGTATCGATGCCGCACTGATCGACATCGACGGTGATGCATCCGCGGCCGACTGGCATCTCGTCGCCTTCAGGGAACAGCCGTACAGCGCGTCGCGCCGCGCAGCCATTCACGACGCCATCACGCACGGCTCCGCCGAAGAGCTGTGCCGCCTGCATGCGGACCTGGGCGAGTGGTTCGCGGACGCCGCGCGCGGCGTGGCGGACATGGCCGGTGTCGATCTCGCTACGGTCGATGTCATCGGCTCGCACGGTCAGACCGTCTGGCACATCCCGCCCGCGGGCGGACGCCGTGGCGCAACATTGCAGCTGGGATGTCCGGCGACGATCGCCGAGCTGACGGGCGTATCCGTGGTGAGCGACTTCAGGGCGCGCGATGTCGCCGCTGGCGGGCACGGCGCGCCGCTGGTCCCGTGGGCTGACCGCCTGCTGTTCTCGAGTGATGCACACCCGCGCGTTCTGCTGAACCTCGGCGGTATGGCGAACCTGTCATGGGTTCCACGTCGTGGCGCTGATGAAGATGTGGTAGCGTTCGATACCGGACCGGGCAATGCACTGATCGACGCGGCCGTAGAGCTCGCAACGGACGGTCGTCTCTCGTACGACGAGGACGGGCGCATGGCAGCGGCGGGTGAGGTGGATGAGAGGATCGTCACCGAGCTTCTGGCACACCCGTTCTTCGCTGCGGCGCCGCCCCGCTCGACGGGTCGTGAGATCTTCGGTCGGGATTATGTTGCAGCCCTGGCGGGGCGCGCCTCCGACCCTGCCTCGCTGGTAGCAGCGCTCACCGAGCTTACGGCGCGCTCGATCAGCGACGCATTCAACCGCTGGATCCGTCCGCGCGCAGTCGGCGAGGTGATTGTGACAGGCGGGGGCGTGCGGAATCGCACGCTGATGCGCAGGCTGGGCGAGCTGCTCGCACCGGTGCCCGTGCGCTCAGGGGATGATGCGGGCGTCCCACGCGACGCGAAGGAAGCCATTGTGTTCGCTGCACTCGCGTGGGCCCATATCCGCGGCATCACGGGCAATGTGCCCAGCGCAACCGGCGCTCGCGGGCCCCGCGTGCTGGGAAGCCATACACCGTAATGATCGACATCGTGAAGCAGCACCTGGATACGAGAAGAAAACTGATGAGATATTTCACACTGTTCGCTGCAATGCTGGCCGTCACTGCGTGTGCGGGTGGCACCGCGCCGTCCGTCGCTGGTCCGGCTCCGGCCGCGTCCCCCGGCACAGGCGCAGTCGCCGGCACGTCACCCGCCGAGCTGCAGAAGCTTCTCGCCGAGGAGACTGTGGCGGACGGGAACATCAATGCCTACGAGTTCAAGGTCGGCAGCCGGTTCGTCGACCAGGTTGGGGAGGTGGTGGAGGACAGGGAGGCCCCGTTCGCGGCGCGCGTGCACGCCCTCGAGCTCATCGCGGTGCGCGAGATGGCGCGGTTGTACGGGCCGGTGCGTTCGGCGCTCCATGATACGGACCCCCGAATTCGGGCGACCGCTCTTGCAACCGCGCATACGCTGCGTGAGGCGGGGTACCGTTCCTACACTGCGCTGATGCGTGAGGCGCTGGACGATGCGGCGCCGGAGATCCAGGCGAAAGCGCTGCAGTTTGTCGGTGATGAAGACCTCGCGGCGCTGCGCCGGATCGCTGCGTCCGACAGGCCGGCAACGGTTCTGTCGGTTGCGAACGGTATCCTGCGCGCGCTCGAGGAGCGGGGTGCGCCGCTCGCGCCCGATGCCGCGGGCATTCTTGCGCGCACGACGGAGACCGGACACACACTGCGGTTCGTGCCGACGCACTCATGGGAACAGTGGGGTGCAGCGGTCGGCCGCGTTACGGTCAGAACTGCAGACAACCGCACGATCGAGATACCGTCGGACATCGAGGTCGTGGCCAACGTCGTCCCGGTCTTCTTCTCCGCCGACGGCAGCCACATGGTATACGAGGCCGGACGGCACATCCACGTGATGAACCTCGCGACGGGCGCGACGCGCGACGCGGGCGCAGGCATCGCCCCGCGCATCCGGCCGTTCGCTGATGGGTTCCTGTTCCTGCGCGCAGATCCTACCGGTGCGGTGTCGGACCGCGGTACGTCGCGGCTCTCGTACAATGTGCTCTCCGCACCGTTCACCGGGGGCGCGGCCGCAGAGACGATCGGCAGCGTGGCCGTTACGATGAAGCAGTCGGAGCGCGGTAACTATTCGCCTGCGCGCTGGATGGCGGTCACCGAGACGGACGGTACGTTCTTCCTCTCCGTTGACGACGCCGTCCTGATGAGACTGGCCAGTCCGTTCGGCGACATCCGCAACTGACGATGGGACCGGCGCGGCTTCTCCTTCCGGCGCTGCGCTGGAATGCACGCACCGGCTTCGATCACGAGAGCGCCGTGGTCGAAGCCGCACTGCGCCGGGGTGCCGGCGGCTTTGCGCTGTTCGGCGGCGAGCCGGACGCGGTCCGGCAGCTGACATACACGACGCAGTCCCGATGTGACTACCCGCTCCTGTTCGCATCGGACCTCGAGCGGGGAGCCGGCCAGCAGTTCACGGGTCGCACGCAGATGCCGCCGGCGGGCGCGCTCGGCTTCGTCGATGATGCGGCTGTCACTGCGCGTGCCGCCCGGACCACCGCGCTGGAGGCGCACGCGCTCGGCGTGAACTGGATTCTTGCCCCCGTAGCGGACGTGGATACCGAGCCGCGCAATCCGATCGTAGGCACCCGTTCATTCGGGACGCGGTCCGCCCACGTTGCACGCCACGTCGCGGCATGGGTGAGCGGCTGCCGGAGCACGGGCGTGCTGTGCTGCGCGAAACACTTCCCGGGCCACGGGCGGACCGTGGAGGACTCGCACTCTGCGCTGCCGCGCGTCGCCGCGGACCGACACAGCCTCGAAGATGACCTGGAGCCGTTTCGCGCCGCCATCGCCGCAGGTGTGGACTCGATCATGACAGCGCACGTCGTCTTTGAGGCACTCGACTCCGACTCCCCCGCGACACTGTCTCCTGCGATCCTGGGACCGCTGCTGCGCACGGCGCTGGGCTTCGACGGCATCATCGTAACCGATGCACTCAACATGCAGGGAGTACTGGATGCCGCGGGCGGGGACGCGAGACACGCCGCCATCCGCGCACTCAATGCAGGCTGCGATGCGATACTTTATCCGGCTGCCTTTTCCGAAATCGCGGACGCACTCGATGCCGAGCTGAACCGCTCGCTGTCCGCGCGGCGCGTCAGCGAGTCACTCGCCAGGGTGCGTGACGCGGCCGAACGCGCGGCCTACAGCTCGCCGGCCCATGATGATCATGAGGATGTCGCAGAGTCCGCACTCGGCACGGCGGTGCGCGCAGTTTCGTCGCTCCGCGACAGGATCGATCTCCCCCGCGCATTCGATCTCATTATCCTGGATGACGATCTCGGGGGGCCATTTCCGTCGCCGTCCCGAAACTCCTTCGTCGATGCACTTCGGGATTCCGGTTTCGACGTCCGGGCGACCGTCGTCGCTTCCTCGGACCGTGCGGCTGTGATCGCCGTCTACTCCGACATCCGCGCATGGAAGGGTGAGCCGGTCATCAGTGAGAATGCGCGTGCGTCTGTGAACGCAGTGCTCGCACAGCGGCCGGATGCCGTGATCGTCCTTTTCGGCCATCCCCGCCTCGAGCGCTTTCTGCAGGGCCGCCGCCTCCTGTGCGCGTGGGGTGGCGAATCGCTCATGCAGCGCGCCGCGGCGAGGTGGCTCGCGCTTGCCAGCGGACGGGCCATGCCGCAGAAGGCAGGTTTGCAGTGAAGCCTGCAGGCCGCACGGCAAAACGGGCAGCCGCGCGGGCGGACAGCCGGAAGCCACGGGCAGCCGCGCGGACCTCCGCCACACAGCCAGCGCCCGCACTGCTGGTCCAACGACATCCTTTCCTGACAGCGGCCGTACCGCTCGCGCTGTATCTGCTGCTGTCCTTCCTGACGTTCCTGCCGCAGCCGCACACGGGCGGCGACAGCGCGCAGTATCTCACACTCGCGCGCTCACTGGTTGCGGGGACGGGCTACACGGACCTGTACGACCCGTTGCAGCTGCCGCACACCAAGTACCCGCCCGTCTTCCCGCTGCTGCTGGCTGCCGGGATCGTCGCCGGTCTGAAGACATGGGTGCAGCTGAAGCTGGTGATGGTGCTGATCGGCGGAGCTGCGATCACGTTCACGTACCTGTTCATCCGGCGCCGCGGCCGGCCCGTGCTGGCCACGGGCGTTGCGCTCATTCTCGCGCTGAGTCCCGGCGTGCTCGAGCAGACGCACTGGCTCCTCTCGGATGTGCCGTTCTGGATGTTCACCATGCTCGCACTGTGGGCGTTCGACCGGCTGCGGCCTCATCAGTGGGGCCGCTTTGCGGTCGCGGTGATCGCAATGACACTCGCGTACTTCACGCGCTCGGCAGGTCTGCCCCTCCTCCTGGCGTGCGCAGGCTGGCTCGCGTGGCGGCGGCGGTGGGTTCAGCTCGCCGCCACGCTCACGGTTGTAACGCCGCCCGCGCTGCTGTGGTGGCTGCGCGCGCGCAATACCGGCGGCGTGGCATATGCGCAGGAGTTCTGGTTCGTCAATCCGTATCAGCCGGACCTCGGCATGATCGGCGTGCCGGAGCTCTTCGGCCGCATCGGAGAGAACGCTTTCAAGTATGCGACGATTCATCTGCCCGTTCTGCTGACGGGCGGGCTCGGCACGGTGGCCACGGCGCTGGCCCTGCTCGTGACTGCATTCGCGCTTTTCGGGTGGGCGACGCGGCTCCGGCGCACGATGGTCGCCGAGCTGCTGATGCCACTCTATATCGGACTGCTCTTCGTGTGGCCCGCCGTGTGGTCGGGCGAGCGGTTCCTCCTGCCGATATTTCCGCTCCTGCTGTATTACGCCGCGACCGGCGCTGCGCGCCTGCTGCAACGTGTCGCGCCGCCGGTCATGCTTGCGGTCGCGGGTGCAACTGTTGCGCTGCTGCTGATGATCATGACGCCCGCTCTGTCCGCTGGCGTTGCCGCGGGACGCGCGTGTACGAGCCAGTTCCGGCAGGGTGAAACGTATCCGTGCCTGTTCGGGCCGGAGAGATCCTACTTCGACGTGGCCGCGTGGGCGGCAGCCGCGCTCCCGGACGACGCCGTCGTACTCTCGCGCAAGCCGCGTCTGTTCTATGCAATTTCGGATGGCATCCGCGGCACCAACTATCCCATGAGTGCCGATCCCGATGCGCTCTTTTCACTGGCAGACTCCGTAGGCGCGCGTTACGTCGTCTATGATCGCCTTACCAGTCTGGCCGACGCGTATCTCGCTCCCGTACTGCTGTCCCGACCCGCCGCGTTCTGCGTCCTGCGCTCGTTCGGTACGGATGGTACGGTCGTGTTCGGGATCCGGCCGGGTGCCCGCTCGCTGGCGCCACCACCACCGGGCACGCCGCAGGATGGTCGTTTCGAGGCGTGCGACGACAGCTATCTGAAGCGACCGGCACAGCGTCCACCTGCCGCGCCGTGAGGCACCGCCCTTGCGGAAGGATGCTGCACAGACAATCCCCGGACCGTTCGCAGGAGGAATCGTGAGAAAGGTTGCAGCGCTGCTCGCCATTGCAGTCAGTGGAGCGTGCGCCAGCTCGAGTCCCCCCGTTGCGCCGGCGCCCGCGCCGCTGGGCACGCCGGTGCCGGAAGTGCGCGGATCCCTGCCGCCCATTCCTGTTGTCGACGGACCGCTCCGTATCCGCGTGGCATATCCCGATTCCAACGCGGCACTCGCCGTTCGCGACTCCAACTTCATATTCGGCTCGGTCGGCTCCGGCCGCGCGACACTCGCCATCAACGGCGCGCCCGTCGACGTCGCGCCCAACGGTGCGTTCCTCGCCTATCTGCCGGTGCCCGTCGATGGTGTGTATCGACTCCAGGCGACGAAGGACGGTGCGAGCGACCAGCTCACGCGACCGGTTCGCGTACCGGCCGGCGCGACACCTGCCACCGGGCTGCGTATCGCATCGGTCGCACCGACCGGAGCGGTGAGTGTGCCGCGCGGTTCCAATCTGAAGGTCACGCTGCGCGGAACGAGTGGCGCACGTGCGATCTTCGTTACACCGGGAGGGGCGCGCTACCCGCTCGTCGAAAGCGGTACAGCCGCCGACGGTGCGCCGGGCGCCAATTTCATCACGACACCTTCCGGGTCCACGATCGGGACCGGAACATCGACGTACAGCGGTGTCATCCCCGTGGAGTCGAGCTGGGTCGCAACCGATACCGCCGTCGCAAAGCCGGCACTGATCAGCCGTGCGACCGATGCCGCCGCACGCGCGGCCGGCGG
Source organism: Longimicrobiales bacterium (assembly GCA_036377735.1). Lineage (GTDB taxonomy): Bacteria > Gemmatimonadota > Gemmatimonadetes > Longimicrobiales > RSA9 > DASUXU01. Next base: position 22,896 of record DASUXU010000104.1, on the reverse strand, counting down.
GTCCTTCGAGCTGATCAGCGGTGCGGACACCGTGCGCGCGCCCGCGCGCGTGAACGTCGCCATTATCGACCCTTCACTGCCCACGGTCGGTGTCGTGCAGGCGCCGCCCGGCGCGGGACGCGAATGGCGCACGCGCGGACGCAACGACACGGACGGCCCGTTCCACTTCTTCTGGCCCGACGGCACGCGGCTGCAGATCCTCGGAGAGCGCGACGGTTTCTACCACGTGCGGCTGGCTGGCAACAGGTCGGCATTCGTACCCGTCAGCGACATGCGACTCGCACCCGCCGGCACGCCGATCCCCGGTGCGACGATCGCTGCGGTTCGACTCATTGCGCAGCCGGAATACATCGATCTGCGCATTCCGCTCCAGGAGAGGCTGCCCTTTCACGTCACGGAAAACGAGCGCCGCATTTCGATCGATGTGTTTGGTGCAACCACGCGTGTCGACTTCTTCCAGTACGGCTCGCTCGATCCACTTATTGATCGCGCAGCGTGGTCCCAGCCCTCCGACAGCGTCTACCGCGTAACCGTCGACCTGACCCGGGACGTCTGGGGATATGACACCTTCTTCGACGCGGCGGGCGCGCTCATCCTCCGCATCCGCAGGCCTCCCGTCATCTCGGCCGCCAATCCGTTCGCCGGCCTGCTCATCGCTGTCGACGCGGGCCACCCGCCGGGCGGCGCAATCGGACCCACCGGCCTCACAGAGGCGGAAGCGAATCTCGGCATCGCAATGAAGCTGCGTGATCAGCTGGAGGCAGCCGGCGCGCGTGTGCTCATGACTCGCAGGGACAGCGGGCCCGTAGATCTCGGAGCACGACCGCAGATGGCCGCCGACTCCAACGCGCACATTCTGATCTCTGTCCACAACAACGCGTTCCCGGACGGCGTGAATCCATTCACCAACAACGGCACGAGCGCGTACTACTTCCACCCGCAGTCCGTCGAGCTCGCCAAGCTCCTCCAGGCTGAGCTGCTGCGCGAGATCGGTCTGCGCGACATCGGAATCGGACGCGCGGACCTGGCACTCGTCCGCGCGACCTGGATGCCGGCGGTGCTTACGGAAACCAGCTTCCTCATGGTGCCCGAACAGGAAGCGGCCATGCGTGATCCTCAGGTGTATGAACGCGTAGCACGCGCGCACATGCGCGCGCTCGAGGCGTTCCTGCGATCACGCATCGACAATTGAACCGATCTTACCGAGGGCTGCGCTATGGCAGGGAAGTTTCCCGAAGCGAACCGGCACAAACCCAGGACCAAGAACCAGCCGGCGGACATTGAAAAGGGACCGCCGGCAGACCCGGCGGGAAATCGCGAACAGCGCCGCGCCGCCGCGCGCCAGGCGAAGTCGAAGGCGAACCAGCAGAAGGGTGGCAGGCCCTCACGCTGAGACATGACTTCGTCTCGTGCCACGTCCGCGCTTGTGATCGCGCGTCGGCGGCATGGTTCCTGTACCTGTTGTGCTTCATTCGACATGCACACAGACAGCACCATGGAGGCAGGATGGGTGGCAAACGACCCGACCAGTATCAGATCGCACCGGAAGAAGGTGGTGCGACCGATTACAAGACGTATCCGAATCAGCCGTCTGATCTGAACTCGGCCAACGACCGGAAGCCGCAGGCACCCGGCAACCCTGTTTCGCCGGAACAGGACGAGCTGCCTGAGAATCCGAACGGCAACCGTGCGCAGCGGCGGGCAGCAGAGAAGAACCGGTAGCTCATCGACGGACATGCTGAGCGGGCCGCTCCGGTAGATCCGGTGCGGCCCGCTTCCGTTTCGGGTCACACCCTCCGCCACGTCCCCGAATCCTGCGTCGACTGACCCCGGCCGGACCCGAAGCCGGGCTCGAGTTGTCCACAGGCGGGCCGTGGAAAAGCCGAAAAAATGGGGACAGAAAAGGGTTTCCGGGGTATCCACAACAGTGGAAAAGTCCGGCAGATCTTGTCCCTTGACCACAATGCATGGGGTTAGTATCATGGACGCCCCACAAGATATTGGGTCGGCCGCACCAAAGCGGCGGATTCCTTGTAGGCTCCGTACCGTGAAATAATCAAGCGCGCTATTCCGACCAGTTTTGGTCTGCCCCATTCAGTCCCTACAGCAGCCGTATGAGGAGAATTATGAGCCTGGAATCCCACGCCACACCCAGCCCCGCCGACGTCCTCCCAGGGGACCTGCCGCCGGCCGACCTGTCGGAGAACGCGCGCATCGTACTGGCCCGCCGCTATTTGAAGAAGGACGAGAAGGGGCGGCCGGTCGAAGAGCCGGAGCAGATGTTCTGGCGGGTCGCGCGCACGATTGCAGCAGAGGATGCGAAGTACGGGGCGAGTGAGGGTGGTGTGGAGACGGTTGCGCGCGAGTTCTACCGGCTGATGACGCAGCGGCTGTTCGAGCCGAACTCGCCGACGCTGATGAACGCCGGCCGGCCGCTCGGCCAGCTGTCGGCGTGCTTCGTCCTGCCGGTCGAGGACGCGCTGTCGAACGGCAACAACGGTATCTATGACACGCTGCGCTCGATGGCGCTGGTCCACCAGTCCGGCGGTGGCACGGGCTTCGGCTTCAGCCGCCTGCGTCCCACGAACGACGTGGTCAAGTCGACCATGGGCGTCGCGAGCGGACCCGTGTCCTTCATGAAGCTCTATGATGCATCCACGGAGGTCGTGAAGCAGGGCGGCACCCGCCGTGGCGCCAACATGGGGATCCTGCGCGTTGATCACCCGGACATCCGGGAGTTCATCACGTCCAAGCTCGACGTAACGCAGATCACCAACTTCAACATCTCCGTCGCGGTAACGGATGCATTCATGGAGGCGGTGAAGGCGGGCACGAAGTACGATCTGATCAGCCCGCGCAGCGGCGAGGTGGTCGGGCAGGAGGATGCGCTCGAAGTGTTCGACCTGATCGTGCACGGTGCGTGGGCTACCGGTGAGCCGGGCGTTTTCTTCATCGATCGCGCGAACCACTACAATCCCGTCCCGAAGCTCGGCAGCTATGAGGCGACGAACCCGTGCGGTGAGCAGCCGCTGCTGCCGTACGACGTCTGCAACCTGGGCAGCATCAATGTCGGCCTGTATGTCACGCAGGATGCCGCGACGGTGCCGGGCCTCGAGTGGCAGGACCGCATCGACTGGGAGGAGCTCCGCCAGGCGGTCCACCTGTCGACGCATTTCCTGGACAACGTCATCGACGCGAACAACTACCCGCTGAAGCAGATCCAGGATCTCGCGCACAGGATCCGCCGCATCGGTCTGGGCGTGATGGGCTATGCGGACCTGCTGGTGAAGGTCGGCGTGCCGTACAACAGCGAAGAGGGCATCGAGGTTGCCCGCGAGCTGATGCGTTTCATCGACGAGGAGTCGAAGCGCGCGTCGGAGCGCCTCGCCGAGACGCGTGGTGTGTTCCCGGCATGGGAGGAGAGCATCTGGGGACCGGACGAGACCTGCGCGCGCGATGCGGATGGCAACCGGATCCGCCCGATGCGGAAACTGCGCAACTGCAACGTCAACACCGTGGCTCCAACCGGTACCATCTCGATCTTCGCGGACTGCTCGGGCGGGATCGAGCCACTGTTCGCCGTCGCATTCATGCGCAACCAGGCGGGCGTCCTGATGCCGGACGTGAACGGCGAGTTCGTGAAGATCGCGAAGACGCAGGGCTGGTACTCCGAGGACCTGATGAAGAAGATCGCCGAAGAGGGCCACATCCACTTCGCGCAGGTGCCGGAGGAAGTGCAGCGCGTGTTCGTTACGGCGCACGACATTGCGCCGGAATGGCACATCCGGACCCAGGCCGCGTTCCAGGAGTTTGTCGACTCCGCGATCTCGAAGACGTGCAACTTCCCGCGCGAGGCGACGGAGCAGGACGTGCGCGAGATCTACCTGATGGCGTACGACCTGAACTGCAAGGGCGTCACGGTCTATCGTGATGCGTCGCGCCCGATGCAGGTGCTCTCGACGGGCAAGACGACGGTGAAGGATGCGAGCACGCCGTCGCCTGCAGCCTCGGATGTTGAAGCCAGCCTGGCGGACGCGCGCGAGCGGCTGCACCGCTACGAGCACACGATCGAGGAGCTGCGTCATGCACTGCGCGACGCGGAGGAGCGCAACCAGATGCGGCGCCACAAGCGGAACCGTCCGAGCGCACTGCGCGGCACGACCCGCCGGATGCCGAGTCCGCTGGGTGACCTGTATGTGACGATCAACGAGGATGAAACGGGCAAGCCGTTCGAGGTGTTCGCTACGCTCGGCAAGGCGGGCGGCGCGGCAATGGCGGATGTCGAGGCCATCGGCCGTCTGATCTCGCTCGGCCTGCGCAGCGGCATCACGATGACGGACATCTATCAGCAGCTCCGCGGCATCTCCTGCGACCGCGCAGTGGGCATCGGTCCGAACAAGGTGCTGTCCGTGCCGGACGCGATCGCGCAGGCGCTCTCGCAGCACGAGCGGGAGAAGGAGGGCGTACAGCAGGAGCTGCTGCCGATGCCGCTGCCGGCACCGGCCATGACCAGCACACAGATGGAAGCCGCGAACCAGATCGACTTCGACTACAATCCCGCGGAGTCATTCATCGGGACGTGCCCGGAGTGCGCATCCGACCTGCAGTTCATGGAAGGCTGCGTGAAGTGCCTCGCGTGCGGTTACAGCGAGTGCGGTTGACCGGCTGAGGATGGTCGGCCTGTAACGGAGAAGGGGAGTGGCCGCAACGAAGCGGTCACTCCCCTTCCTGATTCCAGGGACGTTTTGTTCTCAGTCGAGCGGAACGACGACTGCGAGCTTGCCGTCCGGACGGGCGGTGTAGAGGCGATCATACGGAGCCTTGTCCCACGAGAGCGCGTGGAGTGTCACGCCGCCGGCCGCTCCGACCTGCTGGAGCATGCTTTCCGGCATGCTCTCAACTCCGCCCGTGACCTGCCACCGCCTGCCGTCCACCTGGTAGACTGCTTCGGATTCTGGCAGAGCCTGATATACGGCGTAGCGGTACTCCATGGTGCGCGCCTCCGTCTGCGGCATGTTCTTGCCCGGCAGACCCGAGTCCCTGCACGCGCCGAGGAGCGCTGCCGCAGACCCGGCAATGGCAAGCCGCACGAAGCGTTCGCGGCGAATCCGGCTGATCACTGACATCCTGCCTCCTGTTTGACGGGCCAGCCCGTTCTCTTCAAGTTGGGGCCGCAGCCACCTGCGCCCTCGAGCATGTCTGACGGAGGTCTTATGCGGATCGCACTCGATCCGGTGCCTGTCGTACTCGGTATGTACGCTCACGTCGGCGAACTGCTCGCGCAGGCCGTAGAGAAGCGCGAGGTCGACGCCGCCGATGTGCTGGGTCGGCGCCTGTCGCGCCAGCGCGGCCAGTCGGGGGACCGCGAGGCGCAGAAAATGGTGCGCACCCTGCACGCCGATGTAAAGACCGCGGACAAGTTGCTCAAGAAGACCGCGGACGTGTGGAAGATATCGCAGGAGACGGACCTCGTCGACCTCGTGATCCTGCCCCCACGAAGCGAGGACGAGGCTCCGCGTGCATATGTGCTGCTTCGTCCCCGCGAGCTCAAGCCGCTGCTGCTCGCCATCCGCCAGGCCGCGGCGGGTGCGGGCGAGTCCGAGGAGACTCTCGCATCCCTGGCCGGGATCGCCGAATCCATCGATGGCCGGCCGGGCGATTATTTCATGTTCGGTTTCGACCCGTGGAACGGCTGATCAGGCCGCAGTGAGTACCGCGAGAAGCCGGTTCCCCATCGCCTCCACCTGCCACCGCCGCATGTCCCTCACCTCTCCGAGCTGATCCAGCGTCCGGGCGCCACTCCTCGCAACATCCTCGAGCTGCTGACGCGGCATCAGGAAGCCGCGGTCCAGCTCGAGCTCCGTCGCCGCCGCATCGCGCGCCGTCTTGAGTCGTTCGACGAGCTTGTCGAGCTCGGGGTCGGGCGCGGGGCGGCCGGGTCCGCGCGGACGCTGCGGCAGATCCTGTGGCGCCACTGCCGCCGCCGCCTTCAACGCCTGCATGAAATCCCGGCCGTGACGCTCCGCGATCGATCCGGGTACGCCCGGTGTGCGCGCGATTGAAGCTTCGTCCTGCGGCAGCGCGCGCGCGATCGCAACGAGGATGTCGTTCGATACCACGCGGAACGGTGCGACATCGCGCTTGCTCGCCACGCTCTCCCGCCACGCGTGCAGTTCCCGCAGAGCCGCGAGCTGGCGTGGCTGGAGGTCGCGCGTGTTCTTGATGCGCAGGAACGCATCCGGCTCCGGGGGCGGCGGCATCCAGTCCGCCGTCTCGCGCAGGTTGAATTCCTCCTGCGCCCAGCTCCAGCGCCCCTTCGACTCGAGCGCTTCCCGCAGACGGTCACGCAGCCGGGGCAGATGCTTCGTGTCCTCCGCCGCATACTCGAGCATTTCGTGCGGCAGTGGACGCTGCGCCCAGTCCGCGCGCTGGTGCTTCTTGTCCATCTTGAAGCCGAGGTACTTCTCGACCAGTGCGGCAAGTCCGATCGCGGGCTCACCCAGGAGCTGCGCCGCGATCTTGGTATCGAAGAGATTGTCGATCCGGACGGCGTGATCGCGACGCAGGAGGCGAAGATCGTATTCCGCGTCGTGCAGCACGACCTCACGTCCCTCATCCGCCAGGAGCGGCTCCAGCAGTCGGATGTCCGGAAGCGCGAGTGTGTCGACGAGGAACGTGTCTATGCGCGTCGACAGCTGGAGCAGGCACATCCGGTCGTGATACCGGTGATATCCCGCCGCTTCGGTATCCAGCGCTATCAGATCGCTGCCGCGCAGTGTCGCGGCTGCGTCCATCAGTTCTGCTTCGGTTCGAATGTAGTGCATCGCCTCGCCGGCCCGTTGCAAGAGCTCTGCCGCACGGGCCGCATCCGTTTGCGTGCCCCGCCGCCTTACCCTAGTGTCATGCCAGACAGAATCGGGATTCTCCCCGGGCTGTAAACGTAGAACGTGCGCAAGGTGTCCGTCACGCAAACCACCCTCCTGACTGCGCGCCGCATCCTCACCGGTACGGGTGCGTCCGCGAACGCGGTTCTCGTATGCGACGGCAGAATTGCCGCTGTCGGAGATGCCGCTGACCTCCGACGCCAGGCGCCATCCGCGGCACATCTCGACCTCGCGGGCACCACGCTGATGCCGGGGCTGGTGGACGCCCACGTCCACCTGACCGAGTGGTCACTCAGCCGGCACCAGGTGGACCTCGCTGGCACATCCACGCCCGGGCAGGCTGTCCGTATAGCAGAAGCGTTCAGCCACCCGGAGCGCGGCTGGATCCGGGGCCGGGGCTGGAGCGGGCACGAGTGGGGCGGACAGGAGCCGCATCGAGGGCTTCTGGATCAGGCCTTCCCCGACCGGCCCGTTGCTCTGCAGAGCCATGATATGCACAGCCTGTGGGTCAACTCGGCTGCGCTGGCTGCCGCCGGGATCACGCCGGATACGCCGGATCCCGCGGGCGGATCGATCGTGCGGGATGATCGCGGCGACCCTACAGGCCTTCTACTCGAGAATGCGGCACAGCTCGTTTCGGACCGGATTCCGCCGCCCACAGTGGCCGAAGCCATGGCCGCCATCACCGCGGGACAGACCGAGCTGCATCGGCTCGGCTTCACCGGCGTGCACTCGTTTCCGCCGATCCACATCAGCGGTCCGGACACGCTGTCCGTTCTGCAGCAGCTGCACGAACGTGGCGAGCTGGGGCTGCGCGTCCTTCAGCACATCGCGCTCGACAGCCTGGAAACGATGATCGCCGCCGGCGTTCGCAGCGGGTTTGGCAGCGAATGGATCCGCATCGGTGCCGTCAAGATGTTCCTCGACGGAGCGCTGGGCTCGCGCACTGCGTGGATGCGCACACCTTACGAAAACTCGTCATCGACCGGCGTGAGCGTGATGGACCGCAGAACGCTCCGCGATGTGGTGATGCGCGCGGCGTCAGCCGGTATCGCCTGTACCGTCCATGCAATCGGTGACGCCGCCGTGGAGCTCGCTTTCCAGGAGCTGTGCCCGGAAGACCGGCGAGTTCCCGCAATGCCGCACCGTATCGAGCACGTGCAGTGCTGCCCGCCCGAGCTGTTCGCGAAGTTCGCTGCCGCGCGCATTGTCGCTTCGGTGCAGCCGTGCCACCTGATGAGCGACTGGGGGGCGGCTGACCGGCACTGGGGAGCGCGCGCGCGGCACACCTACGCTTTTCGATCCCTCCTCGACGGCGGCGCGACTCTCGCATTCGGGTCCGATGCGCCGGTCGAGCCCATCGATCCGCGGCGGGGCCTCTTTGCCGCTGTCGCCCGGCGCGACGACAGGCACCGGCCGGATGGGGGGTGGTACGCCTCCGAATGCATTGGCGCTGCGGAAGCACTGCGCGCTTTCACGCGCGGCCCGGCGATTGCCGCTGGAACGGAGCGTCTGCAGGGTACGATCCAGCCCGGCGCGTGGGCAGACATTACCGCCTGGACGGAGGACCCGCTGGAAGTGGAGCCGGAACGACTGCCGGACATTCGCTGTGCCGCCACTGTCGTCGGCGGAGCCCTCGTACATTCCTGATCTGATCATAGAGGATACGTTGCGCACAAAGATCGTTGCTACAATCGGCCCCGCTACGGGCACCATGGACAGGATCCATGCACTGGCCGAGCTCGGCGTCGATGTCGTTCGAATCAACATGGCCCACGGGACGCACGAAGCGCATCGCGACGTCATCCGCTGGACGCGCGAGGCCGCGGACATGATCGGCCGCCCGATCGCCGTGCTCGCAGATCTCGCAGGTCCCAAGATCCGCATCGGCTCGCTCGACTCCCCGGTTCAGCTCAGCGAGAAGCATGGGGTCATTCTCGCACCGGAGAATGTCGCGCAGGGAGAGGAGCTGCCCACCACGTATCCCGACCTTGCGCGCGACGTGCGGAAGGGAAACCGCATCCTGCTCGATGACGGCCTCATGGAGCTGCGCGTTACGAAGGTGGTGAACGAGCGCGTGCATTGCACTGTCGTGCGCGGCGGTCTGCTCAAGGAGCACAAGGGGATGAACCTTCCTGGCGTCCATGTGAGCGCTCCATCTCTTACGGAGAAGGACCTGCACGACCTGGAGTTCGCCATTGCGGAAGACGTGGACTATGTCGGTCTTTCCTTCGTCCAGCGCGCGGAGGATGTCGTGGATCTGCGCTCGCGGCTGCCGCAGGGGATGCAGATCATCGCCAAGATCGAAAAGGACACCGCACTGGACCAGCTCGAATCCATCCTGGTGGCGACCGACGCCGTGATGGTTGCGCGCGGCGATCTCGGCGTCGAGCTGCCGTTCGAGCAGGTGCCGCTCGCGCAGAAGCGCATTATCCAGCTGGCAAACCTTCACGGGCGTCCCGTCATTACGGCCACACAGATGCTCGAGTCGATGATCGAGCACCCCCGCCCGACGCGCGCCGAAGCGAGCGATGTCGCAAACGCACTGTTCGACGGCACCGACGCCGTAATGCTCTCGGGCGAGACCGCGGCAGGCAAGTACCCCTTCCTCGCGGTCGAAGCGATGGTGCGTATCGCGTCCGAGATCGAGCGCAGCCCGGCGTTCGACGAAGGTCCGAAGTACGACATGCCGATGCGCGACAGGCTGCGCGTCGGCGCCACGCCGACGGAACACGCCATTGCCTCCGCAACCGTAGAGGCGGTGCGGCTCCTGGGCGCACCCGTGCTCGTCACGATCACGCGCACCGGCGGCACCGCGCGGCTCGTGTCGAGCTACCGGCCGCCCGTTCCGATCATTGCGGTCTGTGACTCCGAGCGCACCCGCCGTCAGCTCGCGCTCGTCTGGGGTGTGCGTGCGGTCGTGTGCGGCGACGAGCCGAACTATGAGACCATGGTGAGCTGCGCAAAGACCTACATGCGCTCGGAGCGCCTCGCGCAGGAGGGTCAGCGCTTCATCGTGACGGCCGGGATCCCATTCCACGTCGCGGGCACGACCAATATGCTGCGCGTCGAAGAGCTGTGAAGCTTCGATTCCTCGGGACGGGAACCTCATTTGGTGTGCCCGTCGTCGGCTGCCGTTGTGATGTCTGCACGTCGCCTGATGCGCGGGACAGGCGGACACGGCATGCCGCACTGCTCACCGGGGATGACGACAGGCGCCTGCTGATCGACACGCCCCCCGATCTGCGACAGCAGCTGCTCGATGCCGAGACGGATCGCATCGATGCCGTGTGGTATACGCACGAGCATGCTGATCACACGCATGGTATCGACGACCTGCGTGTCTTCTCTGCTCGCAACGGGCCCGTCCCGCTGCATGCCGGCGTCGACATGGTAGAGCGCATGGAACGCCGGTTCAGCTACATCTTCGACCCGGAGGTGAGGCCGCACGCAGGTACCACACGGCCCGAGCTCCGTTTCTTTCCCTATGATGGAAATGAACCTGTCCGCGCAGCGGGATTCACGGTGCAGCCGCTCCCGGTACCGCACGGCGATACACCCACGTTCGGACTGCGTGTAGGAGGCCTGGGGTATATAACGGACGCCAAGTTTCTGCCCGATGACGTGATCGCGAAACTGCGCGGTGTGCGCGTGCTCGTGCTGAATGCCCTGTGGTTCGGCAGTCCGCACCCGACCCACTTCAATGTCGAAGAGGCGCTGGCAGCCGCGGAGCAGGTCGGTGCTGAATACACGTACCTTACGCATCTGACACACCGCATGCGTCACGCGGAGATGGCCGCACGCCTGCCGGCCGGCGTCGCTCCGGCGTATGACGGTCTAACGATCGAGATCGAGCCATGACTGAGCGAATTGTACTCGACTACAACAATATGCTCGCCGAGCGCATCGGTGAGCACGGCATTTCTTCAGCCTCGATTGACACAGCGGCCACACGGTTCAGCGCTGTCCACGCGGATACGCAGCAGCGGCGGGACAGCGGCGAGCTCGGCTTCCTGCAGCTGCCGTATGAACACGACGTCGTGGAGCAGATCCGCAGCTTCGCCGACGGCGTAGGCCAGGCGTTCGACACGGTCGTCGTTCTCGGCATTGGCGGTTCCGCCCTCGGCATGTCCGCCCTGCTTCAGGCACTGCGCCCGCCGCGCTGGAATGAGCTGGATGACGAGGCGCGCGAGTATTTTCCGAAGCTCTATGTGCTGGACAACGTCGATCCCGTCACCGTCGGTGCGCTGCTCGACCGGCTCGACCTGCGCCGCACGCTGTTCAACGTAATCAGCAAGTCCGGCGCTACGGCGGAGACCATGGCGCAGTATCTCGTGGTGCGCGACCGGCTGCAGCGTGAGCTGGATGAGGAGGGCGTGCGCGGACACCTGATCTTTACCACGGATCCTGAAAAAGGTGTGCTGCGCAGGATCGCGGCGGCGGAACAGATATCCACGCTGCCCGTTCCCCCCGCGGTCGGCGGCCGGTTCAGTGTGCTGTCCGCGGTCGGACTGCTGCCCGCCGCACTCGTCGGCATCGACGTCGCCGCGCTGCTCGCCGGCGCCGCAGACATGATCGAGCGCTGCGGCACCTCCGATCTGCGCGCCAACCCGGCCGCGTTGTTTGCCGTGCTGCAGTATCTCGCGCAGACGGAGAAGGGCGCTCCGATGCACGTGATGATGCCGTACTCCGACCAGCTCGCCGGACTCTCCGACTGGTACTGCCAGCTCTGGGCTGAAAGCCTGGGCAAGCGGAAGGATCGCGCGGGCCGCGATGTCTTCCGCGGGCCTACCCCGGTCTCTGCACTGGGCGCCACGGACCAGCACTCACAGGTTCAGCTCTACATGGAGGGACCGTTCGACAAGACCATCACGTTCCTCGCCGTGAAACAGCTCGACTCGGATGTCGCTGTGCCACGCCTCCATGAGGACATCGAGGACATTGCCTATCTCGGTGGTGCCACGCTCGGCAGCCTTCTCACGGCTGAGCTTCATGCGACGGCGGCCGCGCTCTCCCGCAATGGCCGCATGAATATGAGGATCGAGGTACCGCGCGTGGATGCACATGCGATCGGGCAGCTCCTGATGATGCTCCAGATTGCGACCGTGTACGCCGGCGGATTCTACGACGTGAACCCGCTGGATCAGCCCGGTGTAGAGCTCGGCAAGCAGCTGACGTACGGTCTCATGGGAAGGTCCGGGTTCGAAGAGCAGAAAACCGATGCGCCGGATCCGCGCTGGATCAGCGCGTGACCGCGCCGGCGGGGTGTGCGTGAGACCCCACTCGCGCAGTGCTGGCGGGTATGGATCATGCATCGGCCGGAGGCTCCCGAACTCATGCCAGCACACGATGTGACGACGACGACCGAGACCTGCATGCAGCTCACACCCGAGACGGAAGCGGCCAATCGATATCATCTCGTGAGCCGCCTCGCGGATGACCTCGCGCACGAAATCAAGAACCCGCTCAATTCCCTGGTTATCAACCTCGAGGTGCTCCGGTCGCGCGCCCGGAAGGGGGACGCAGACGGCGTACTCGGCCGTGCGGATGTTCTGGAGATCGAGGTTCGTCGCCTGAACACGCTGCTGGACGGATTGCTCAGGCTGCTCCGTCCCGACCGCCAGCCCGGTGTCCTCATTTCCGTCGATACGCTGGTCGCGGAAGCGGCGGAGCTCGCGGAAGTCCAGGCGAGGCTCGCCCGGAAGACGCTGAGCGTCAGCCCGGTCGGTGACGCAGCAGTGACCTCGGGCCGGCGGGACGTCCTCCGTTTTGCCCTCCTGAACCTGCTGATGGCTGAGCTTGACGCGGTCGACGGCGGGGCCGCGCGTGTCGAGGTTGCCGGCCGGATCGGTGAAAGCGGGACCGTCCTGACGATCGCGACGGTCGGCGGTGATCCGGTGGAGGCCGGCGCCGACGGCGTCGACGTCGCATGCGCCCTGATCGTGGCGAACGGCGGCAGCGTGGACGTGACACCGCGCGGAAAAGCGCGGGACCGGGTCATTACCGTCGTGCTCCCGGGTGCCCGGTCGGCTTGACCCTGCTTCTCCACAGCCAATACCTTGACCATGCCCGGGCCCGTTCGGCGCGCCGGACTACCATAAGATGATCAATATGAGTTTTGCGAAGGTTCTGATCGCGGACGACGAGCGCCATATCGCTGAGGGGCTCCAGATGCTCCTCACCGAGGATGGCTATACCGTCGACACCGCTGTTGATGGAAAAAAGGCGTGGGAAAAGGTGCAGACCGGCGAGTACGGACTCGTACTGGCCGACCTGAAGATGCCGAAGATGGATGGGCTCGAGCTGTTCGCGATGATGCGGCAGGAGGGGCTGGACGCAGAGGTCATCATCATCACGGGGAAGGGCACCGTCACGTCCGCCGTCGAAGCAATGCGCAACGGCGCCTATGACTATCTGACCAAGCCCCTCGAGATGGACCGCCTCCGCGCGCTGATCCCGAAGGCGCTCGAGAAGTACCAGGTGAAGACGGCGAACCGGGAGCTGCAGAAGCGCCTGGAAAGCCTGACCCGCTACGGCGACATGCTGGGTCAGTCCGAAGAGATGGTGCGGATCTACAACATCATCGAAGCGGTTGCACCCTCGAGTGCGAGTGTCCTGATCGTCGGCGAGAGCGGCACCGGCAAGGAGCTCGTCGCTCGCGCACTGCACCAGAAGTCCGGGCGGGCGAAAGGGCCGTTCGTTGCACTCAACTGCGGTGCGTTCCCGCGCGAAATCCTCGAGAACGAGCTGTTCGGCCACGAGAAGGGTGCATTTACCGGCGCAATCAATGAAAAGCCCGGCGCATTCGAGCAGGCGGACGGCGGCACGCTCTTCCTGGACGAAGTAGCGGAGATGGAGCCGGACATCCAGGTGAAATTCCTCCGTGCCCTGGAGCAGCGCTCATTCCGGCGCCTCGGCGGCAAGAAGGAAGTCTCCGTGGATATCCGCGTCGTCGCGGCGACCAACAAGAACGTGGAAGCGGCGGTTGCGGAGGGGAAGCTGCGCGAGGACCTGTACCATCGCCTTGCTGTCATCCCGATCTATCTGCCGCCGCTGCGCGACCGTGGCTCCGATGTCCGTATCCTCGCCGAGGAGTTCCTCCGTCGCTTCTCGAAGGAGCAGGACAAGGACATCAAGGGCTTCACGGAGGGCGCCATCGCACTGATCGAGCGGTATCGCTGGCCGGGCAACGTGCGCGAGCTCAAGAACGCGCTCGAGCGGGCGGTCATCCTGAGCCGTGGCGAGTGGCTCGAACCCACGGACCTCCAGCCGCGGAACATGCACCTCGACGACCGCGAGGCACACATTCCCGTGGGCACGTCCCTTGAAGACGCAGAAAAGATCGTGGTCCTCAAGACCTATGCGTTCTGTGACGGCGATGCCAAGGCCGCATCGTCGATTCTCGGCATGACGCAGAAGGACCTGAAGACCAGGATCCAGCAGTATACGAAGTAGCGACGCGAGCCCGCAGCGCACACGCGCTGCCCACAGGAGGTAGACATGTCGGATCGGGATGATGCTCAGTACGTACTGATCGAACGCAAGAGCGGCGGCTCGTTCGGCGCGTTCGTGTGGGGAGCAGCGCTCGGAGCAGGGATCGCCCTGCTCATGGCGCCGCGCTCCGGACTGCAGACGCGCAACGAGCTGCGTGCGGGCGTGCAGCGGTTGCGGGATCGCGCGGAAGGGGCGGTCCGAAGCGCGCAGGATTCCGTATCCGACCGCTTCGATGGCGTACGCTCGGACGTGCGCGTGCGTATGGATGCGGCGCGCGAAGCCTTCGAGGCGGGTCGCCGCGTCGCACGCGGCGGGCATGACCACGAGCGCGGACCACGCTCCGCTTCGAGTGCGCAGGCTCCAGTGGCCGGGACCGACGAAGACACCGAAGTTTGACGCCGGCCGGCCGATTCAGCTTCGGCCACGCCCGCGCTGAAGCGGGCGACTTCATCCGCCGCGTTTGGAACAAGGCGGATCAGGACCAGATCTTTTTCATGGCGGGCGCGATCGCGTTCAATGTGCTGATCGCCATTGTTCCGCTCGTGCTCGCCGCCCTGGGCATCACAGGTCTGATTCTCCGCAACAGCTATCCGGGCGCGCCCACCGTCGTCCTCGAGCAGGCCATCCGCCAGGCGCTGCCCGCCGTGAGCACCGATTTCATCAACGGTATCCTGAATCCGCTCAACGACATCATCGACAACTCGAAGAGTGTCACGGTCCTGGGTATCACGGCGTTCGTGTGGTTCGCCACGCGTCTCGTCGGCACCCTGCGTACCGCGCTGCGCGAGATATTCGATCTGCAGCACGAACGCTCGATCATCGCCGGAAAGATCTTCGACGTGCAGATGGTCGTCGTCGCCGGCGCACTGCTCGCCCTGAGCGTCAGCATCACGGTGATCCTCGAATACATCGCGGCGCGCAGCCGCGCCGTTCTCGACGTCCACGTCTCCAACATCAACTTCTGGCAGACCCTGTACCTCAACAGCTTCGCGTTCGTCTCCATCTGGGTGATGTTCCTGCTCATTTACCGATACCTCCCGATCCGCCGCATCCATTGGAGGACCGCGCTCATCTCGACAACCTTCACGTCCGTCATCTTCGAGATGCTCAAGCGGCTCTTCGGGCTGTACGTGAAGTCCGCGAACATCGGGGCGCTGTACACGTCGCTCTCGGTCGCGGCAATTGTCGTGATCTGGGTGTACTACGCGTCGGTCGCATTCATCCTGGGCGGCGAGGTCGGGCAGGTTTGGACGCTGCGCCGGATCCGCCGTCGCCAGAAGGAGCGTCTGGGGTGATGCCGCGCGGCATGCTATCTTGGATGCATGGCTGACAGGACTGACGGGCGGAAGGTCATTGCCCGGAACAAGAAGGCACTCCACGACTATCACATCATCGACTCGTGGGAGGCGGGAATCGCACTCGCGGGGCCGGAAGTGAAGTCGATACGGGACGGCAAGGTGAGCCTGGCCGAGTCGTTCGCGCGCATCGACCGCGGCGAGGCGTGGCTCCACGGCATGCATGTGACACCGTACAATCCGGCCGCACAGTGGAACGTCCCGCCCGACCGGCCGCGCAAGCTGCTGCTGCACCGCCGCGAGATCCGGCGGCTGCTCGGTGCAACGCAGCAGGAGGGGTTCACACTGGTGCCGCTCGACCTCTACCTGAGTCAGGGTCTCGTCAAGCTGACGCTGGCGCTCGGCAAGGGTAAGAAGAACTACGACAAACGTGAAACGATCAAGGCGCGGGATGCCGAACGGGAAATGCAGCGCGGCCGCACGCGTGACTAGATGGCTCGCCGTATTCGCATTCGTGCTGCCTGCCGCGTCCGCGCGGGCCCAGACGACTGTTACAGTCGAGGCGGGTGCCGTGTCGCAGACGGAAAAGGCCGTTGCGCACGGCAGCGGCTACCTCTACCCGGCGACGCTTGCCGAAACCTTCGCGGGCAGGACGCAGACGACTGGCCAGACGGCTGTCATGAGACTCTTCGGTGACACGATCCGATTCTGGGGCGGCTCGTCGTTCTTTCGCAGCGGTAACCGCGTCTATCAGCTCGCCAGCCCGGTTGCGATTCTGAATGGTTCCCTGCATCTGCCGGAGCAGTTTTTCATCCAGTGGCTGCCATCCCGCTTCCGTGACAGTGTCGAATATCGCGGCGGTGTGGTTCGCCGACGTGGGGCAGCGGTGGTGACCGCGGCGGCCCCGCCCGCAACATCGACTCGGGCCGGGTCATCCGCGCGTCCGCCTGAGGTTGCTCCCGCGACCGGCAGTGACCAGCCGATCGGGCGGCCGACCGGTGTGCCGTCAGGCGCGAAGCGGATCGTCATCATTGATCCCGGCCACGGCGGCGTCGACCCGGGTTCTTCGGGACCCAACGGCCTCAAGGAGAAGGACGCCGCTCTGCTCATATCGAACCGTCTGGCAGCCCTGCTCAGGACCCGGGGTTATGAAGTGCATCTCACGCGCACACGCGACACACTGATCTCCCTCGCCGACCGGCCGCGCTTCGCCAATCGGTGGAAGGGCGATGAGCCCGGCGCACTCTACATCTCGATCCACCTAAATGCCCTCAAGTCGTCCAGCGGGCGGGGCTTCGAGACGTTCTTTCTCTCGGAAGCAGGCACGGACGATGAGCGGCGGGTGGCCGAGATGGAAAACGCAGCCATCAAGTACGAGGACGGGCCGTCCGTGCATTCCGGGGAGCTCGACCAGGTGCTGAACGGCCTCCGCAACGACTTCTATCTGCGCGCGTCGAATGACCTGGCCGCGGTGGTGCAGCAGCGCCTGGCAGCGTTCCACCCGGGGCCCAACCGCGGCGTGAAACGCGCACGCTTCGTCGTACTGGTGGGTGCCCTGATGCCCGCTGTGCTGGTGGAAGTCGGCTTCATCACGAACCCCACCGAGGAGCGTCTCCTGGGATCGGCATCGTTTCAGGACAAGCTCGCGTTCGGGATCGCCGAGTCGGTAGACAGGTTCTTCCGCGAGAATGAGCACCTGTGGGTTCGATCGCCATGAGACGCGCCCGCCTGCTGGCACCCCTGCTCGCCTCGATCGTGGTGGCCGGCTGCGGCTATTTCAATTCCCTCTACAATGCGCGGCTGCGGTTCCAGGCGGCGGAAGAGGCGGAACGGCAGGGCAACCGGTCCACTGCCATGACCGCGTACGCCGAGTCGATCGATCGCGCATTCGTCAGCTACGACAAGTATCCCGACAGCCGGTGGGCCGATGACGCGCTGCTGCTGATTGCGCGCGCCCGCTTCGCGCGGGGCGAGACGCGCGAAGCAGCGGCCGCCCTCGAGCGGCTGCTCGGCGAGTCATCGGATCCGGAGATACGCACGCAGGCGTTCGCCTATCTTGGCGCCGCACGCGTAAAGCTCGGCCTGAGCGAAGCCGTGCCCCCTCTGGACAGCGCCGTCGCGAGCACCCGGGCCGGCTCCCGGTTCGGGTCGTTCAGCCGGCTCTGGCGCGCACGCGCGCGGTTCGCTGCAGGCGATGCGTCCGGCGGCTGGCAGGACCTGGATGAAGCCGAGGCAGGTGACGCACAGCTGTCGGCGGAAGCGCGCGTCGAGGCGCTCGCCCGCGCACTGTCCATGCGCGACAGTCTGCAGTGGCTTCGCACGATGCCGGTTCTCATCACCGATGGTACACCACCCCGCTGGAACGACAGTGTGCGCGCATTGATCGAACGCAGTGCTGCGACATGGTCACCGGGCTTCGTCAGCGCGTCGCTTCCTGCGGATGTCGGCGAGAACCTGCTGGAGCCGCAGCGGCAGCGACTCCGGAAGCTGCGTTCGGAATTGATTGCCGCGGCGGGGGACACCGCGGCCGCGATCGAAGCGGCGCTCGACGTCGCTACGGCCTCATCGTCCGATGTATCAGCGGAGACGCGGGTGCTGGCCGCGCGCTGGATGCTCGCGTCCGCAGACTCGACCGATGCGGTCGCGCGCGCCCGTGCGGTGCTGCTGCCCGCGTTCTCCTGGGCGGAGGCTCTGCAGCTGATTCACGGTCTGCGCACGGTAGACGTTCTTCTCAGCCGTGCTGCCGAGGATCCCGCCGCGCTGTTCGTAGCCGCGGAATACCTGCGTGACGATCTGCGCGCACCCGGCATTGCGAGAAACGTGTTCCTCCGGCACGCCGCACAGGGTAACACGTGGTCGGGCAAGTCGCTGCTTGCCGCGCTCCACCTGTCGGTCGATGAAGAACAGCGCGCCGAGGTCAGGCGTCTGCTCGACGGCGCGGAGGCGAATGTCTACGTGCAGATCGCGCGCGGCGGCGGAGATGCGGCGGCGTTCGAGGCCGCAGAAAGCCTCCTGCTGCGCGAAAGCTCGGCGCTGCGCGCGGAAGCCGTCGCACTCGGGGTCTCCGGAGACCTCTCGGTCGGCCGCGCGGTCGCTGTGCGCGACAGCATCCGCCTCACTCTTCTGCGTGACAGCCTGATGACGCGCTGTGCCGTCCTGGTGGACAATGTGGCGGCGAAGGGTGTGCGCGCCGACAGCACGCGCGCAGCGTGCCTGCGCAATGACACGGCCCGCGTGAACATCGTGCTGCGTATGGATACGATGCTGCTCAAGCCGAACCGCGACTCGATTCCGGCGGCTGCTCGTCCGGACACCACGCTGCTCAGATGAATCTCGCTCAGACGATATTCGGCGTCACGTTCCAGAATCCGGTGCTGCTTGCGAGCGGCACGTGCGGCTACGGCGATGAGCTCGACGGCCTGCTCGATCTGGACGCACTCGGCGGCATTGTGCTGAAGGCCGTCACCGTCGAGCCCCGGGACGGCAACCCCGCACCGCGCGTCGCGGAGTACGGAGCGGGCATGCTCAATTCAGTCGGTCTCGCGAATGTCGGACTGAGAGCCATGCGCGCCGACAAGCTGCCCGGTATTACGAGTCGGCTCAGGCGCGCGAACGTGCTCGTCAATGTTGCGGGTCGCACGGCCGAAGAATACGGTGAGATCGTTGCCGCACTGGACGACGTGGGTGGGTTTGCCGGCTACGAGCTCAACGTGTCCTGCCCGAACGTGCGCGAGGGCGGCGCTGTCTTCTGCAGCCGCGAAGACCTCCTTGCGGCGGCCGTCCGGAACGCGCGCCGCGCCACCCGGCGTCCCATCACCGTCAAGCTCGCCCCCAACGTGCCGGATATCGGACGGATGGCTGAGGTCGCCGTCGATGAAGGGGCTGATGCGCTGACACTCATCAACACGATGCCGGGGCTCCTTTTCGATCTCGACACCCGCCGCCCTGTGCTGGGCGCCGGGACCGGGGGCGTGAGCGGGCCGGCGCTGCTGCCGATGGGCGTTTACGCCGTCGCCCAGGCAAGGCGCCGGGTCGGTGTGCCGATTCTCGGCGCCGGCGGCATCCGTACCGGCGCGGACGCCCTGCAGTATCTGTTCGCCGGTGCATCGCTCGTTCAGATCGGAACGGCTACATTTGCGGACCCCCGCACCGCGCTGCGTGTACTTGCCGAAATAACCAGCTACGGTGAGCATGCGGGCGCTGGGCAGGTGGCCGACCTCGTCGGTGCTGGTACCCTCTCATGATCCGGGAGCCCATGACACAGATCATCGTCGCGCTGGATGTGCCGTCGGCGGAAAGCGCGCTGTCCCTGGTGGACCGGCTCGGGGACCGCGTCGATTTCTACAAGATCGGGTCTCCTCTCTTCACGCGGACCGGGCCTTCGGTCGTGCAGGCGCTCAAGGATCGCGGCAAGCGCGTGTTCCTGGATCTCAAGTACCATGACATTCCGAGTACGGTGGCGAACGCGGTGCGGTCGGCGGCGGCACTCGATGTGGATCTTCTGACCGTGCACGCGTCGGGCGGCGCAGCCATGCTGCGCGCAGCCGTGGACGCCGCAGGCGCAAGTGGGCCGCGCCTGCTGGGTGTCACGATCCTGACATCCTTTTCCGCGGACGACGTGGAAAATGTGTGGGACAAGAAAATCCTGTCGGTCCGCGATGAGGTGGTACGTCTTGCCTCGCACGCGGCGGAAGCCGGACTGCATGGTATCGTCGCGTCCCCGCTCGAAGCCGAAACACTGAAGCGGCGACACGGCGCGGATTTTCTCGTTGTGACACCCGGAATCCGCCCTGCCGGGAGCGGTGTCGCAGACCAGACGCGTACAGCAACGCCGGCAGATGCCGCGCGCGCCGGCGCGGACTACCTCGTGATCGGACGGCCTATCCTCGAGGCTGCAGATCCGGCCGCCGTCGTCGACGCAGTCAATGAGGATGTCGCTGCGGCCAGTGCGCTCACGGCATGAGAAAACGCGTCGCCGCCGCTGCGGTGATTCTGCTCCTCTCTGCGCGCGCGGAGCTGCACGCCCAGGCGGCGGACGGCTTCATGGCGCGTGTTGCAGCGGCGTGGCGGAAAAGCGATGCGGAGGCCGTTTCGCTCCTGGGTGATCAGGCCGGCATCGCCATCGAGGTCGACGGCAGGCACGTCGGCTCGATCGCGCCACGCCAGGCCGCCGCGGTACTTCGCCGTGTATTCGCCGACCGCGAAAGCCTCAGTGCCGTGGCCGGCACGGCACGCACGATGCCCGGCAACGCACGGCGCGCCTATGCCGAGATCGTATGGGAATACCGCGTCCGCGGCACGACCCAGCCGGTCAAGGCCAACGTCTTCATAGCGGCCGCCCGGGACGGCGCCGCCTGGCGCATCACTGAAATACGGCTCATGCAATGACGTCGCTCCGCCTCTACAACACGCTGTCCAGATCGCTCGAGGAGTTCACACCGAAGGATCCCGCAAATGTCGGCATCTACGGCTGCGGGCCCACCGTCTACCGGCCGCCGCACATCGGTAACTTCCGCACCTTCCTGTTCAACGACCTGCTCCACCGGTATCTGGAGTGGAAGGGGTTCCGCGTCACATTCGTCATGAATCTGACCGACGTCGAGGACAAGATCATCAATGAGGCGGCAGGGAAGGGCGTCGCGATTCAGGACGTGACGACACCGATGACGACGGCGTTCTTCGATGACCTCGCCACACTCAATATTCTGCCGGCCGACATCTATCCGCGCGCAACCGGGCACGTTCCCGAGATGGTCGCCCTCGTACAGCTGCTCATGGATCGCGGTCATGCCTACGTCGCCGGCGACTCCGTCTATTTCGACATCAGCTCGTTCCCGGAATACGGCCGGCTTTCGCGCATTCCCGCCGCGGAGATCAGGGCGGGTGCCGGACTCGCAACGCGTGCGGGCGGCATCGATGCGGACGAATACGACAAGGCGGACGCGCGCGACTTCGTCCTGTGGAAGGGCGCGAAGGATGTGGACCGCGAAGTCGGTGCGGCCTGGGACACGCCATGGGGCGTTGGCCGGCCGGGCTGGCACATCGAGTGCTCCGCCATGAGCATGAAGGCGCTCGGCACCACCTTCGATATCCACACGGGCGGCGAGGACCTGATCTTCCCGCACCACGAGGACGAGATCGCGCAGAGCGAGGCGGCGACCGGCGTCACCTTCGCTCACACCTGGCTGCATGTGAAGCACCTTCTCGTCAACGGCGAGAAGATGTCGAAGTCGAAGAAGAACGACTTCACGATCCAGCAGCTGATCGATCGCGGGTATCCGCCGTCTGCGATCCGGCTCCTCCTGATGAGCGCGCAGTATCGCAAGGAGCTGAACTTCGCGTTCGAAGGACTCGAGGTCGCGCGCACATCGCTCCAGCGCATGCTCGCGTTCAGCGACCGGCTCGAGCATGCGCGGACCGAGGCGGACGCACCGGTGTCCGCGCTGCCGCGGATCGCCGATGCGCGGCTGATCGAGTTCGAGGCCGCGCTCGACGACGACCTCAACACGCCGAATGCACTCGCGGTCGTGTTCAACTTCATTCGCGAGGCGAATGCCGAGCTGGACCGCGATCAGCCGGTTTCCCCCGCCGACGTCACGTCGGCGAAGGAAACCCTGGACCTGTTCGACCGCGTACTCGGACTCCTCGAGCTCGCCCGCGCGGAAGCGGCCAATGTAGGCGACGATGTCGCCGCCTGGGTCGAGGAACGACTCGGCGCCCGGCGCGAGGCGCGCGCCCGCCGCGACTTCGCCGCCGCCGACGCCATCCGCCAGGAGATCGCCGACGCCGGTATCATCCTCGAGGACACACCGCAGGGCACCCGCTGGAAAAAGGCCTGAGCCGCGACTATACTTCGCCCTCGTTTCCAGCACCGCCGCCAGCGTAGCTCAGCGGTAGAGCACCCGATTTGTAATCGGGCGGTCGTCGGTTCAATCCCGACCGCTGGCTCTTTTCGATCGTACACGGACCCGCCTTGAACCGCGGGTCCCGCACCGGTAGCTTTCCCGACCGGTTTTTCCGCGGGCGTAACTCAATGGCTAGAGTGCCACCCTTCCAAGGTGGACGTTAGGGGTTCGAGTCCCCTCGCCCGCTCTGAGGGCCCTGCTCGAGCAGGGCCCTTTCCGTTACCCCCTCTCACCCCTTTTCCCTGAGCCCCAACCCTACCCCAATCCCCAACCCAGCCACCGCGTTACGCACCCCCCAAAACCTTCAATACATCACCT
>DASUXU010000103.1:0-7230 GCA_036377735.1 Longimicrobiales bacterium | reverse complement strand
ACGGCAATCAGAAACACAAGGGCGAATTCTCGCATGGTCGCTCTCCGGCCAGCTATACGGCAGGCGACGGCAGCGCGCCGTCCACCAGGAACACGTCGCGCTCGAACCTGTGGGAGGCGCGGCGGAAATAGTCGCGGCGGGTGAATTCGACGCGGGCTTTCGACGCGGCGCAGTGCCAGGTCTCGATAGACCTCGGTTGGCGGCGGCCGAAGACGGCGGGTGCGAATGCGCCGACGGCTGTGCCCGCGTCCGGGTCGCGCGCCGATATGTAACGGAATGCTTCGACATTCGCCCCGCGCATCTCGAACCCGAGGGCCTGAGTTACAGTGTAACTGGATGGCGACGTAAGCAAAGCGCGGTGCGCGTCGAACGGCGGACGGGTCAGGTCGACGCCATTCTGCGTGACCAGCGTCGCACGGAAGAGTGTCAGCTCGGTCTGCACGAGGCCGAGGTCCGCTTTCGTGCCTTCCAGGAACAGCAGCCGGTAATACGCCACCTCGGCGAATGCGGTGCGCTGCGTTTCGGCGCCGTACCAGATGCCGGGCTCCTGACGGCTGCCGAAGCGCGAGCCGTAGCGCAGCGGTGGATAGCGGAACGGCGTGGACAGCAGGTAGTGCAGCCGGCCGCGCGTGCGGTCTGCGGGCTTCGCGGCGTCGATCATCTCCTCGAGAAGCTGCTGCTCGGCGTCCGAGTCCACCAGCTTCCGCGTCGATACCTGGTGCTGCGCTTCCACGGCGCGCCACGGCTCCAGCCGCAGCGGCCGGAGCTCAGAGCCGCCCGCGCATTGCGTCCAGATAGTGGACGACATCCACGAGTCCTTCCACTCGCCTGATCAGGTCCGCGGGCACACCGCCCAGGTGCGTGTTCTCCGCGCGCAGCCATGCGCGCGACTTCGCCTCGTCGCCGCCCATCAGTGCGTCGAGGCTGCGGAACAGCCGCAGGAATAGCAGGCTGAGCTCTCCTTCCTTCGAATCGGGCGCAATCGTCCTCCCCGCACCGAGCCGCGAGATGGACGCCTCACTGGTCCCGATGACCTCGGCGAGGTGCCGGTTGCGCAGCTGGAGCCTGAGCGCGGCGGCTGTGAGTGCGCGCGTGAGGACAGTCGCCGGATCGGCGTTGGGCAGGTGCCTGGTCTCTCCCATACACCTGCAAGATATGTCCAGAATCTTTCATTTGCAAGATCTGTTCAGGAGCAGGCCGCGACCGTGCCCGGGTCGAGGAAGACCAGGTGGCCCTGGACGGTGTCAAGCGAAATGCCGTGCATGGCGGCGACCGCGCGGCGGTAGGCGTCGACCTGCGGGCGATAGTGCTCCGTCCGGGCGTCGAGCGTACGCCGGTCCCCAGCTTCGATCGCATCCGTCTTGAAGTCGATGACGGCTGCGGAGCGGACGGCGCCGCCGGCCCGGGTGATGATCAGCCGGTCGATGAAGCCCTCGATGATGGTGTTGCCCTCGCGGACGAGGAACGGCACTTCGCGGTGGACGGAGGAGCCGTCCGGCCATGCGGAGCTGGAGAGCAGCCGCGCGATCGCGGAGTCCGCGGTCCATGTGCGGAAGCTGGCGATCAGCTCGGTGACGTCGTCGTCGGGCACATCGGGATCGATCTGGCGCGCGAGTGCGGTGAGCGTCGCGTCATCGAGCGGCGTGCGCGGGTCGAGCCACTCGATCTGCTCGAGCCAGAGGTGCGCGATGGAGCCACGCCGCGTGGCGACCGTGCCGGTGAGGCGCAGAACCATCGAAAGGTCCGTTCGCCCGCCGCCCTCGAGCTCGGACGGACTGCGACGAGTGAGTGAGCGGCTGCGCACGTCATCGGACCGCAGCGCCAGTGGTGCAACAGTGGAGGCGGCCGTGGGTGATGTGCGCTGCGGCGTCGCGGTGCGGTACCACTCGGGGTCGCCGCGCTCGATCAGTGTCTGGAACGGCGCCGCTTCCGCGCCCGGCCTGAGCGCCTGGCGGAGGATGCGCGCGCCGGTCTTCGACTCA
Organism: Longimicrobiales bacterium; assembly: GCA_036377735.1. GTDB lineage: Bacteria > Gemmatimonadota > Gemmatimonadetes > Longimicrobiales > RSA9 > DASUXU01. The sequence continues at coordinate 5,248 of DASUXU010000103.1, read as the reverse complement.
CTCGTGGCCTTTGCCGGCTTGACGATGATGTGCAGCGCACAGCGCGCCCGGGTGAGTGCGACGTACATCGTGGACAGGCCGTCGCGGAGCTCATTGCTGAACGCCTGTGCGGATGCAGCACGCAGCTCGGTCAGCTCATCCTCCTCGAACAGCTTCAGCGTGTCCTTTGCGACGAACGGGAACGCGCGCGTGATGCGCGCGCCCGGCTCCGGCCGGTACGCAAGGACTTCCGAATAGCGGCTCTGTACGAAGGGCGCGTCCAGCTCGGGCAGGACGACAATGTCGAACTCGAGGCCCTTGGACTGGTGGATCGTCATGACACGCACGTCCGCGGCGACGGGGTCCTCGACGCGCTCGCGCTGGACGTAGCGTACGAAGTCCGAGGGCCGCAGCGTGGCCGTGTCCTCGAAGCGGAACGCGAGCTCGACGAGCTGTGAGAGCCGGCGTCGCTCGCGGTCGTCACACGCACCGGCGAGCTGTGCCGCGATGTGCGCGATGGTGTCGCCGTACCCGTCCGCGAGCAGCATAGTGCGGTAGCGGTGCGCAACCTCACCGGCCAGCGCCAGGTCGAGATGGTCCGTGAGTCCAACGACTGCGCCGAGCGGCGACATCGCGACATGGTAGCGTGCGACCGCATTCGCCGGATGGTCGCACAGCCGCAGCAATGCCAGCACGGCCGTAACGGGCGCTGCATCGCTCAGCGGGTTGCCGCCCTCCTCGCTCGCGTGCACGCCGAGGTTCTTCAGATTGAGCATCATGCGTGCGACGGTGGCATTGGTGCGCGTCAGCACACCGATGGAGAAGCCGGGCATGCGCCGGTGCAGCTCCGCGACGTGTTCTGCTGCGTACTTCACCAGCTTCGGCCGGGCCTCGCCGGGCTCGTCGTCCTCGGGACCGACGCGCACGAGCACGTGGCCGGGCAGGTCGCGCGCGGGCGAGTGGGAGGCGAATGCCTTCACCCATTCCTGTGCGACGGAGGCATACTCCAGGTCGCCGAACCACGTGTCCTGATCGGCAAAGCGTTCATAGACATCATTCACGAAGTCGAGGACGACGGCGCTCGAGCGCCAGCTGCGTGTGAGCTGTTCGTCGCGCAGGTGGTATTTGCTGCGGAGATGCGTGACGAGGTCCGGCGATCCGCCACGCCAGCCGTAGATCGACTGCTTCTGATCCGCGACGATCACCGCCGCGCGCTCGTCCTCGTGTCCTGACATCAGCTCATCGGCGAGCGGCGCGAGCGCCTCCCACTGCGGCACGGACGTATCCTGGAACTCGTCGAGCAGGATGTGCCGTGCGTGCGCGTCGAGACGGTAGTACATGTCGGGTCGGAGTCCCAGCGGATCGATGCCGCCGAGGAAGCGGGTCACATCGTCGAACTCGTAGACACCGAGTGCAGCCCGCCTGCGGTCGAGAGCTTCCGCATACAGTGCGGCGAGCCTGCCGAGCGCGTGGGAGCGCAGACTCATGCGATGCGCGATCTCGAGGCGCGCGATCCCGACGGCTTCCTCGACCAGGTCGCACAGCGCTTCCGGGATCTCCGCCCTGTTGAGGAGCGGCATGTCGTCCCGGGCGCGCTTGACCAGCGTATTCTTCGCAAGCTCCTCCCACTGGCAGTCACGCAGGAGCCGGACGATGCTCTCGACGTTGGTGACGAACGTCTTGATCGGAGCGCCCGTAGTCTTCCCGTGCGGCAGGGGTGCGGCCTCGAATCGGCGGGCGAGCTCCGCGGCGCGCTGGATGGTATCCTCCGGCCGGTTCCGCACGACGCGGTCGAATCCGCTCCAGTGATCATCGACCCTGGGGTCGAGGGCGTAATGGATGGCGGTGAGCAGCCGCACTTTGCGCAGGAGCTGCTCGTGGATCGAGCGCGTTCCGGTGTTGCGCGCGATGCTGCGCACGAGCTCGAGCAGGACCTGCCGGTCGGTGTGGCGCAGCACGTCCTGCAGCGCGAGCGAGCGGATGCGGTCGCCAGTGGACTCGTCGCTGATGGTCCACGTGCCGGGCAGGCCAAGCTCGTGCGAGAAGCTAAGCGCGGTGCGGAGGAAGAACGCGTCGAGCGTGCCGATGTTCATACGGTGCAGGTCGCGCACGACGCGCTCGAGGACCCGCATCCAGAATGCGGAATCGCATTGGACAGACGTTCCATCATGCGACGTGGGACCCGCATGTTCCGCCAGCTCTGCAGCCTTCTCCTCCGACAGCGCAGCGGCCGCGAGTCGCACGAGCACGCGGTCGAGGATCTCGCCCGCCGCTTTGCGCGTGAACGTGGACGCGAGCACTTCGTCGGGATCGCCGCCGCGCGCGAGCAGGGTGATGATCGTAGACGAGATGCGGAACGTCTTGCCCGAACCGGCTGACGCCAGGATCAGGTCGCGCGGCAGCGAAGGCTGTGCGAACAGGTCGGTCTGCTCGGCCTTCATTGCGCCTCCTCCGCGAACGGCTCGAGCTCGTCCTCCTCGAGAATGAGCCGGCCATGGCCGAGCAGCGCCTTGAGGTCCTGCGACGCGAAGCGGTCGACGCGATCTTCGAATGTGTAGATGTTGAATCTCAGGATGCCGATGACGGTGCGGAGCGCCTCGCGCGCGGATGCGAGATCGTCATCGGACCATTCCGCGATCGCGCAGCCGATGCGGTCGGGATCCCCGCACAGCAGGATGTAACCGAGGTGCACGGTCGCGCCGTGATCGGTGAAGATCGGGTTGCCATCCGCGTCATGGACGTGAGGCAGGAGATCACGGTAGAGCGGGAGCTGGAGGTCGATCCATTCCCCGTTCTTCTTCCTGTGCTTCTCCTCCGGCGGATCGGCGCGCTCACCGGTCTTGTAGTCGAAGACGGCCCATTCGCCGGTACGCCCGTTGTAATCGATCCGATCGATGCGGCCGCGGATGCGGATGGTACCAACATCCGTCTCGAACGGCACGCCCGCGTCATCGACGCGGCATTCGACGCCGCGCGTGACCCAGCCGTCAGCCACCCACCCGGCCTGCCAGCGCGCGAACGCGCGCAGACGGATGCGGAGCTGCTCGACCTGGAGACGCACCGCTGTGGAAGTCGAAGCGCCGAAACTTTCCGCCACGTAGCTGTCCAGCAGATGATCGAGCGCGGCCGCGACTTCCGCTTCACTGCTCGATGTTGCCGCAGGTGTCTGTGCGAACAGCTCGAGCACGCGGTGCGTCAGGCTGCCGAAGCGCAGTGCGTCCAGCTCGCGCGCGGAGTCGTCATCGACATCGCGCCCGAGCACGCGGTCCAGTGCGAACGCGTAGGGATCGGCGAGGATTGCGGCGAAGTCCGTGACGTTGAGAACGGTCGGCACTTCCGCCAGCTGAATCTCGGGCTCGGGCGGCAGCTTGAACTGCGACACTGCGCCAGCGCTCGTTGTTTCAACGGTGACGACATCGGCTACCGCGTCGACATTCTGCTCGCCCGTATTGAGGAAGCGCTCGACTCTGCGCGCGAGCGCGATGCCGGACGTGGCCAGGAGTAATCGGCTGGGACGCAGCGGGTCCCCGAGCACGGTGCGTCGTCCGGCCGTGACATGGATATGACGGCGCGAGTGCAGCATGGCCGTGAGCTGATACGCATCGCGAGCGTAGCGGCGGTCGTTGTCCTCGATTCCCGCGCGCGTTCGCAGGGCATTTGGCAGGAACGGGTGAGCGTTCACGGCCTGCGGCACGAACGGCTCATTCATACCGGAGAGCACGACCGCGGGTGCGTCGTCGAGGTGGAGCTCGAGCCAGCCGAGGAGCTCGATGGCGGCGTCGCCGGCCTCGGCGGGAACTGCATCACTGCTCATGTCGTCGAGCAGGATGCGGATCGCGGAACCGGCGTCGCATACATCCGTACCCGCCGCAGGCACGCGCGTGTGTGCCGCCGCCGCGTCACGGATCTTCCGGCAGGTATCGATGAGACGGCGCTCGTCAGGAATGTCGCGGTTGAGCGGTGTGCGGCCGTAGAGCTCGATGAGCAGCTCGAGGATCAGCGGCATCCACTCGTTGAGCGGACGCTCGCCGCGGAGTGGGCCCAGGAGGCGGTCGCTGCGCAGCGCCGTGACGAGCGCCTCCACCACCCTGCGTCCGCGTCCACCGCTGCCGGTGAGGCCGTCCGTGACGCGCGCGGGCTGGCGCTCGCAGGCGAACGCGTCCAGCTCCGCGAGCCAGGTGTCATGCTCCTGGAACCGCGCCGCGCCGGTGTGCTCGATGCCCCAGCGGTTGGTGCGCAGCCAGTCACCGATGACCGGATGCCGCGCGAGTGCCGCGAGCGCCTCGAAGGATGCGTCGCTCAGCAGGTCCGCGATGGCGGCGAGGAGACGGTAGACGGATGTGCGGGCGACGGGGGTCCCGCCCGCATAGCGTGCATGCGCGTCCGCTTCCGCGATGCGCTGCTCGAGATACGGAATGACCTCCTCGTCCGGCACACCCAGCACGATCTCGTCAGCAGCGAGCGGCTCGCCGAACGCGTGGATTGCGGCAACGGCGGCAGTAGCCTGGTTGGATGGGTGCTCGACGACACTGATCTGGTCGTCACGCAGGGGGACCGTCTGGCTGGTCCATGCCGCCGGAATGACGCAGCCGAGGGCGTCGAATGCAGAGGCGCGATCGGCGGGTGCGTGAATCAGCACGCTGACGGCTTCGCCGTTCCGGATCAGGGCATCGATCATTCGGCGGGTGATCAAGGGCATCTCGGCGAGGCCGACGAGCCAGAGGTCGCCGTCGAGCAGGAGGGCGCGGCTCTCGAGGGCGGCCCTGCGGGCGTGGTCGCGGTCTGCCCGACCCATACGCGCGATGGCGCCCAGATACGCGTGCTGCGCGCGGGCCAGGATGGTCCAGCGTTCCGAGTCGTCGAACAGCAGCGACTCATCGCAGAGGCCGGCCACCTCGCCGAAGGAAAGCGCCGCACCGCCGACCTCGTGCTGGAGGGCGTGGAGCTGTCGGCCGAGCGCGATCCAGCCGCGCAGGTCCGTGTCCGCGGGGGCGTGCGGGAAGAGCGCGCGGCGATCGCGCGCGTCCAGGGTGCGGAGGGCGGCGGCCCATGCCCGGTGGCTGGCGGTGTCCTCGGCAATGGGGAGGGCGGTCGTATAGAGCAGCTCAGGCAGGGCGCCGACCGTGGTGATTCGCGGAGGGACGAGCCGCAGGCCGCGCGCGTGGGCCAGGTCGACCAGGATCTCCTTGAGCCGCCGGCCGGCCCGCCCGCCCGGCAGGGCGATGAGGGCGGGCGACAGATCGAGGGTATCCCCGGTGGCGTAGCGGTC
>DASUXU010000102.1:0-15717 GCA_036377735.1 Longimicrobiales bacterium | reverse complement strand
CCACAACAGCCTCGCGCACGAAGCCGGGCGCGTCCGCACGCGGAGCGCGGGCCCGCGCACCGGCGGGCTCGGCGTCGAGCTCGCGCCTGATCATGACCTGCGCGCACCGTGGCGGATCGAGCGCGACTACTGGCGGCAGCTCCCGCCCGCACGCTCACTCCGCATGAACACCGACTCCCTGAGAGCGGACGCATGAGACACCACGGACCGCGCCGCCGAATCCAACATGCGACGGCATCCCTGTGTGTCACCGCCGCCATCGCGATCAGTGCAGGCTGTGCTGCGCAGAGCGCACAATCGCCGCAGAGCGCGCAGAGCGCGCAGAGCGCCGTCGCGCAGGCGAAGCCGCTGCAGGCGCAGCTGCGCGCCGCACTGCAGGCGCGTCTGGACTCGCTCGTCGCGGCATCCCGCTTCCCGGGCGTCGTTGTCGGTGTATCGCTCGCGGACGGCTCGACGGGAGCGCTCGCGGCCGGCATGGCGGACACCGCGGCGCACCAGCTGATGCGCCCGGAGTCGAGGCTCCTGCTCGGCAGTGTAGGAAAGACGTTCTTCTCCGCGGTCGCGCTCCAGCTCGTCGCGGAAGGACGTATCGACCTGGACGCGCCGATCTCGCGCTACCTCGGCTCCGAGCCGTGGTTCAGTCGCATTCCGAATGCGCAGGCCATCACGGTGCGCATGCTGATGAACCACACGAGCGGACTGGTGCGGTACGAGTTCAATCCGGCCGTGACGCGGGCGATGACCGCGGACGCGAACAAGGTCTGGACGCCGGCCGAGCGCGTCTCCTACATCCTCGACACGGAGCCGCCGTTCCTGGCAGGGCAGGGATGGCAGTACTCGGACACGAACTACATCGTCCTCGGCATGATCGTCGAGCACGTGACCGGCCAGGATTATTACGAGCTGATCCGCCGTCGCATACTGGAGCCGTTGTCACTCCGCAACACGATACCGTCCGACCGCCGCGTGCTGCCGGGCGTGGTGCAGGGATACGCCGGGCCGCGCAACGATTTCGGCGGCAGGGACGCCATGATCGAGAACGGCGCGATGATCGTGAACCCGCAGATGGAATGGGCCGGCGGCGGCTTCGCCTCGACCGCGGACGACCTCGCCCGCTGGGCACGCACGCTCTACAGCGGCGGGTTCCTGCCGCCTGCAATGATGCCCGAGCTCCTGAACGGAGTACCCGCGCGAGGCCTGGGACGGGACGCGAAATACGGCCTCGGCGTCATTATCACCCCCACGGACCTGGGCGAGGCCCGTGGCCACAGCGGGTTCTTTCCCGGGTACCTGACCGAGGTCCGGTACTACGTGGACCAGGGCTTCGCGGTATCGATCATCTTCAATACCAGCGTCCAGCAGGCCATCGGCCGGACCCCCGCGACACTTTTGCACGACCTCGCCCGTACGGTGGCCGAGTTCAAATAGAACCGGGGCGGATGCGCCCCGCACCGCAGGTCTCGGAGGTCGCTTTCATGTCAGGTTCCGCACACGCCCGTTTCAGGAAGACGGCAGGGTTCCGTCCGCTGCTTTCGGCAGCCGCAACCCTGCTGCTCCTCACCGCCGCACCACCGCTCGCAGCCCAGACCGAGCTCGTCCGCATGAAGGGATTCACACCGCACGAAACGAAGGTCGACGTCTTCTCGATCAAGACACCACAGGTGGTCCAGATCGAAGCGGTCGGCGCGGATGAATTTTTCCCCGCTCACGGTGCGTGGTCTTTCATTGACAAGCTGTTTGGCGGCATCGTGCGCAACGACCGCGATGGCGGTGCCTGGCGTGGCAATGCGTGGATCGTGAACGCGGCCACGCGCAGCGTCGTGTGGGAGCTGCGCTCATCGGATGCCGACAAGGCATCCGGCGGAATTCGCGGCTTCAAGGGATCCGTGCAGCTCGAGCCCGGCCTCTACGAAGCATACTATGCCTCCTATTCGTCCTTCCGCAGCACGCTCTTCAACAAAACGTCCCGCGCCATGACGGAAGACGAGCTGCGCCGCAACATCCGCTACGACGATGACGGTGTGTCACGCAAGTTCAGCTTCACCATTCGCGGCAATGGTCAGGCGCTGCCGTCCGCCACGTATCTGCAGAACGTCGACGCGTTCCGCCGCGACGCGATCGTTTCGCTCACCGGCCTCAAGCGCTCCGAGACCCGCAACGTCGGATTTTCGCTTTCGAAGCCGACGCGGATCGAGGTATACGCGCTCGGTGAAGTGAGCGGTGGCGAGCCCGCAGACTACGGCTGGATCATCAATGCCGACACGTATGAGAAGGTGTGGGAGCTGAACGACGAGAACTCGCACCCTGCCGGTGGCGCGTCCAAGAACCGCGTGGCGCGCCAGGCGCTGACGCTGCCGCCCGGACGCTACGCAGCGATGTATACGCTCGACGATTCGCACGACATCGCGGACTGGAACGCTCCGCCGCCGCTCGATCCCGGACTCTGGGGTCTCACCATCAAGCTGGCCGACGCCTCCGACCGGACCAACGTCCGCATGTTCAGATATGACGGCAAGCCCGCCAATACCATCGTCGCGCTCACCGGCATTGGCGACCGCGAGCGCCGCACTGCGGGATTCACATTGACGAAGCCCACTGCAGTCCGCGTGTTCGCAATGGGCGAAGGCAGCGGCCGGTCGATGTCCGACTACGGCTGGATCACGGATGCAAAGACGCACGCGACGGTATGGACCATGAAGCGCGAGGCGACCGCCCACGCCGGCGGATCCAGCAAGAACCGCGTCGCCAACCAGGTCATCAACCTGCCGGCCGGCAGCTACGTCGTGCACTACCGCTCCGATGACTCACACGCATTCGGCGACTTCAACTCTTCGCCGCCGGTCAACGCCGAGCTGTGGGGCATCACGGTGGCCGGCGTGAATGCCGCCGACCTGCGACTCGTGAAGGCCTACGATGCGGACACTGAAGGCGGCCGCGTTCTCGCACGGCTCGTCGGCATGGAGGACAACGAGGACGCGCGCGCCACATTCCGCCTCGATCGCCCCACCGACGTGCGCGTCTATGCCATCGGTGAAGGCTCCGGTGACGACATGCATGACTACGGCTTCATCGAGGAGCGGGGCAGCGGCAGAGTCGTGTGGGAGATGACCTACCGCATGACGTCTGAAGCAGGCGGGGCTGAGAAGAACCGGAAATTCGACGGCGTCGTCCGCCTGCCCGCGGGGGAATATGTCATCCGCTGGCTCAGTGACGGGTCACACTCCTTCGAGGACTGGAACACCACCGAGCCCGACGACAGCGGCCACTGGGGCATCACGGTCTACCGTCCCGACACGATGACGGCGTCGAACTGACCTGCATTTCGAATGGGACGGTGCGCCGGGAGACATACCCGGCGCACCGTTTTTTCATCCGTCCCCGTCCGTCTCCAGAATGGCTCTCTGAAGATGCATCCGCAGCTCGCCGATCGTCATCTCGAACCAGCCGCGATCACTCTCCGTCACGTACTCCGCACCGTGCTTGGCCCGGAACCGCAGACGCCGGCCTTCCTCCGACACCACGTCCCACACCTCCCACGGCTCGCCGAAATCTCCCAGAAAAATATGCGACTCCGCCGGAGGCGCCCCGGGATTTGACCCGTCCGCCTCACCTGGAATCATGTCGTCCGAATGGTGCATACGTCCTATTGGTGGAGTGACCGATGGCGTCCGATGGGACCAGATCCAGTTCAAGGGTCGTGCCTGTCGCCGCGCCCGCCAGGTTGACATCACACAAGGCGGCTCGTAGCTCTACGCCGGTACAGCTCACAGTACGGAGCTCTGATGCGCGATAAACCGCCACCCCCGGACGCCGGGGGCCCACCGCCGGCCACACTGCCGCCTCCTTTCTCTGCCGGTATGCCCACCCCCGTATCTCGAATCGATCCTGCCCGTATCGGGCGATCCACGTCGACATTGCAATGGAATACCGGCCTGGCCCTGCTGGTTGGGGCACTGGTCGCGTCGGTAATCGTCCCGGCGTATGCCACGAGGCGGATTGTATCGGCGTTCCGGGATATCGACGAAGTAATCGAGCCTGCCCGTCGGCTCTGCGTCCGTCTGCAGGCAGACGTTTCGGCGGAGCATTCCGAGTTGCGCACCCGAGCCGTCCGCCGGGAGGAAGACGGGCTGACGCGACAGGCTCAGCTGGCCGCGCAGACGGACCAGGATCTCGCGGCGCTGTCCGGCTTCGTATCCAGGCTGGATAAGCCGGTGGTGACCGCCCGTGCTGCCATTGCTGATGCAGTTGCGCGCTGGCGTGCCCTGACGCTTGAGTCCGGCCGGCCGGCTAGCGCAGCGGCCGAGCTGGAGCAGAGTCGCCGGGCGGAAGCAGTGCAGCAACGCGTGATGGACCTGCAGGCAATACTGGCCTCCGAATCGGAGGTCCGCCGGGCGGCGGCGTACTCTGCCGGTCGACTCAGTATCGCGAGCAATGTGACCCTGGTGATTGCCGCGCTGTTGTCCCTGCTCGCCCTGGTCTCGCTGAGTCGGCGCGAGCGCATGCTGATCCGCGTCCTGGAAACCCGGGCAGTACGGGAGGTCGCGCTGCGTGAGGCGGCGGAGGCGCTGTCGGGCGCGTTCAGCGCCGATGACGTGGCGGCCGAGATTGCAAAGAGTGCCCTGACCCTCCTGGTCGCGCGCGGCGCATTCGTGGTTCACCACGAGGGCGACCGCTTGCGTGTCGCGGCGGCCGTCGGTGATGGCGTGCCTCAGGCCGGCGCCACCATGTCTGGGGATGGGGTGATTGAACATCTCGTCGCCCAGGACGCGCCGTCTGTGCACAGCGGCGTTCCGTCCATTCTCGAAGGAACCGCGTTTGCGACGGGCGATTCGCCTGTGCTGGCGATTCCGCTTCGGCACACCATGGGTCGGATGGGCGCCCTGTTCGTCGTCAGCAGCTCACCCGCGGCCCGCATGGAAGACGATCTCCCGTGGGCGGAGGCATTCGAGCACATCGGCACGCTCGCTTACGAAAAGGTGAGGTTGCTGGATGCCGAACGTGAAGGACGGCAGAAGCTGGAGAGCGTGATGGAAGGCAGGTCACGGCTGATGCGTGGGTTCAGTCACGACGTGAAGAACCCGCTCGGTGCGGCCGACGGGTTTGCCGCCCTGCTGCTGGCTGGCGTCTACGGTCCGATGACACCCGTACAGACAGAGAACATCGGACGGGTCCGGAGGTCGATCGGGGTCGCACTCGCACTCATTGACGACCTGCACGATTTCGTCCGTGCCGAAGCGGGACGGATGATACTGAATCCGGCACCGACCGATGTGGCGGAGCTCGTCAATGGCATCACCAGACAGTATGCAGCGTCTGCGGACGCACGGGGTCTCGAGTTCAGCGTCGCCGTCGCGCCCAACCTGCCGCTGGTGAACATCGACGCGGCGAGGCTGCGCCAGGTGCTTGGCAATCTGTTGAGCAATGCGATCAAGTATACAGATACCGGCTCAGTGAGCGTGACCGCGGACTTGTCTGAACGCGACGGCTGTCCTGACCCATCCCTCCGCATTACCGTCGTCGATACCGGGCCGGGCATCCCGCCAGACCGGCACGAGATGATCTTCGAGGAATTCTCGCGGCTGGATCCGGGGACACATCCGGGCGCGGGCCTCGGCCTCGCGATCAGCCGTCTGATTGCCAGGACGATGGGCGGCAACATCACCGTCACGAGTGACGGTCCCGGATCCGAGTTTTCACTTTGGCTTCCTCTCGCACCGCTCCAGCCGGAGGCAGGAGGAGGGTGCTGAGGATGCTGGAATCGGAACTCTTCGACCTCCTCGAAAACACGGCTGACGCCGTCTACGCCGTCACGGCGGCAGGTTTGGTCCGTGCCTGGAACGGCGCGGCTGAGCGCCTGTTCGGATATGCACGCGCCGAAGCGCTGAATCGCAATATCGACGACATTTTCGAGGCCAGGGACTCCCTGGGCACGAGCGCGCTTTCAGGTGGCATGGAGGCCGCCACGCGGAACGTCAGAGGGACCGACGGCGTTCCGCACTTCGACCTGGAAGTCCGCACGAAAGCGGGGGAGCGGATCTGGATCAACGTGTCGACCGTCGTCTTCGACAACCCGCGCACCGGTCACCGGCTGCTGGTGCGGCTGGCGCGCGATGTGTCCGAGCGCCACCGCAGGGACCACCTCTACGAGCGTGTTGTGGAGGTAGCGAGACAGATCGTCGCTTCCGTGCAGGATGAGGACGCCACTGACCATGCGCCCGTCGAGCCGCTGTCCGACCAGGAGCGGCGGATCCTGACGCTGTTCGCGGACGGCAGTAATCCGGCGGCGATAACCCGCGAGCTGAACATCTCGCCGCAGACGCTGCGCAACCATCTGCATCACATCAATCGCAAGCTCCGCACGCACAACCGCCTCGAGGCAGTGACCCATGCGCAGCGCCGCGGCCTCATCGGTCAGCGGCCATGATCCGTCTCAAGCGCGCGTATGAGCCCGCAGATGCGGCGGATGGTGAGCGACTGCTGGTCGACCGGTTGTGGCCGCGCGGCCTCAGTCGCGAGAAAGCAGCCGTGGACGAGTGGCTGAAGGATATCGCACCATCCACCGAACTCAGAAAATGGTTCGCACATCGCGAGGAGCGCTGGCCGGAGTTCAAAAAGCGGTATCGCAGCGAACTGCGGAAGCACGACGAAATTGTTGCAGACATTGCCCGCCGCGCTGCACGCGGAACGGTGACACTGGTGTATGGTGCGCGCGATAAGGAGCATAACGATGCCGTCGTCCTGGCCGACGCGGTGCGTTCACGCATGAAGAGGAAGAGCTGAATTGGTTCACGAGATCCGGCTCACGTCGCCGTTCCGTCTGGACCTGACCGTTACTGCGCTTCGCCGGGCCCGCACCAATCCCGTCGACATCGTCACAACCGATGGCTCCTGGATGCGCGCGCTGCGCGGCCCGGCGGAAGCCGTCACGCCCGTGCGAGTCAGTCAGCCCGCGTCGGATCGACTCTCCGTGCGGATCGATGCCGATGCTGCGGCGCAGGAGGCGACACTGCTGCGCGTTCGACAGATGCTCGGCCTGGACCGGGACATGCGCCGCTTCGACCGTGCGGTCGCCGGCGTCCCGTGGCTCGCACCTCTGGCGAAGCGCATGCGCGGCCTCCGCCCGCCGCGCTATCCCGATCTCTGGGAGACCGCGGTCAACTCCATCCTCTTCCAGCAGATCAGCATTTCAGCCGCGAGTGCAATCACCGCGCGCCTGGTTCGTGGATACGGAATGCGCGTTGATGTCGACGCCGTACCGCTCCACGTCTTCCCATCTGCCGATGCCATACTGGGCGCCCGGGAAGAGGACCTGCGTGAAATCGGCATCAGTGCGGGCAAGATCACGACGCTGCTGCGCGTCGCGGAGCGCATCGCGGCGGGTACGCTTGATTCCGCCATGCTCGAAAATCTGCCGACCCCGGATGCGTTGATGCTCCTTCGGGGGATCAAGGGGATTGGACCGTGGACCGCAACGCTTATGTTGCTGCGCGGCCTGGGAAGGGTGGACGTATTCCCGCCAAACGACTCCAGCGTTACCGCCAACCTCGGCCTGTTCAACGCGAAGCCCGATGTCGCGGCAGCGCTCGACCGGCTCGGCGAGCACCGCGGCATGCTCTACTTCCTGCTGCTCCTCGCCCGGCTCGAGTCCCGCGACGAGATCGGTCTGCCGTCGCTACTCGACTCGTAGTCTAAGCCGGCTCGTAGGCCCAGTTGACCGCGCCGATGAAGACCCACAGCAGTCCGAAGAGCGGCGCGTACCACACACCCGTCATGAACAGTCCGAGCGCCAGCACGATGCCGAACGCCGTGAACATCGGCCACCACGAGGGCGACGGCATGTGGATCGGGCCGGTGACCCCGCCCTGCGCAGCATCCGTTACGCTGGCGGCTTCCAGCCACATCGGCTCGCGCGTGTTCACCTGCGGCAGCCGGTCGAAGTTGTGCTCCGGCGGCGGTGACGCCGTCGCCCACTCCAGCGACGAACCGCCCCACGGATTGTGACCGGCCTTCGGACCCCGCCGCACACTGTAGATGATGTTGCCGATCAGGAGCACGATGCTCATTGCCTGGAACGCCACGCCCGCCGTCGACAGGAAGTTCAATCCGCCGAGGTTGAGGTCTGCGGAGTACGTGAAGGTCCGGCGTGGCATCCCCAGCAGACCGATCCAGTGCTGCGGCATGAACGTCATGTTGAAGCCGATCACGAACAGCCAGAACTGCGCTTTTCCAACGAACTCGTTCATGAACCGGCCCGTGTACTTCGGAAACCAGTAGTAGATCGATCCGAAGATCGTGAAGAACAGGCCGCCGACCAGCACGTAGTGGAAGTGCGCGACGATGAAGTACGTGTCGGTCTGCTGGAGGTCGTGCGGCGACGTGGCATGCATGACGCCCGATACGCCGCCGATCGTGAACTCGAGTACCATGCCGACCGCGAACAGCATCGCAGTCGTGAAGCGGATGGACCCGCCGTACATCGTGGCCATCCAGCTGAACACCTTGATGCCGGTCGGGATCGCGATGATCATCGACGAGATCGTGAAGAAGGAATCGGCGATCGGCCCCATGCCCGCCGCGAACATGTGGTGCGCCCACACGCCCCAGCCGATCAGCGCGATCAGACAGGCTGAGTACACCATCACCGCATAACCGAACAGCGGCTTCCGCGAGAATGTCGGTATGATCTCGGACACGATGCCGAACGCCGGCAGGATCAGGATGTAGACCTCGGGGTGGCCGAACATCCAGAACACATGCTGCCACACCATCGGGTCGCCGCCCGCCATCGTCTGGAAGAAGTTCGTCGCCCACCAGCGGTCGAACGAGATCATGAACAGTGCTACCGCAAAGACCGGAAGCGCTGTCGCAATCAGGAAGCTCGTGATGAACGCCATCCACGAGAACAGCGGCATGCGCATCAGCTTCATGCCGGGGCAGCGCATGTTGATGATCGTGGTGATGAAGTTCACCGACCCCATGATCGACGCTGCCCCCAGCGCCTGCAGCCCCAGTGACCAGAAGTCCGTGTTGAGCCCCGGCGAAAACTGGCGCTCCGTGAGATTGGCGTAGCCGAACCAGCCCGCATTCGGCGCCGCATCGAACAGCCAGGACGCGTTCAGGAAGATCGCGCCGAACAGATAGGTCCAGTAGGAGAGCGCGTTGAGGCGGGGAAACGCGACGTCGCGCGCGCCGATCTGCAGCGGCACCAGGTAGTTGAACAGCGCGACCGCCAGCGGCATCGCCACCATGAACACCATGGTCGTGCCATGCATCGTGAACATCGAGTTGTACGCGGACGCGCTCAGGAATGTGTTCTCCGGCCGCGCCAGCTGGATCCGGATCAGCGTCGCCTCCAGCCCGCCCACCAGCATGAAGAACAGTGCCGTCACGCCGTACATGATCCCGATCTTCTTGTGATCGACCGTGGTGATCAGATCCCAGAGGAGGGACTTCTTCCGTGCTGGTGAAGTGGTGGCCGGCGGCGGCACCGCGATCGTCGACATGATGTTGAAGGCTCTCCCTGCTGCGTTCCGCTTCCTGCTGCTCCGCGCAAGGTGTCCGCGCTTGCGGGGGCGCAGCAATGAGCCGTTCGTACCGCGCAGCGAGACGCGTGTCACGGTCGGGCATCGGTGTGTTCGTGCGCACCGGTGAATGCGGCGAGAGTCGGTGTGGACGGGTGTGCTGAGCGGAGGGCGCGATTGCCGTCATTGTTGCACTCGAACGCATGGGTGGGGACGACTCTGCATCTGACGGCAATAATTGCCGCTATTGTTGCGCGCTCCCGAGGCTGTTCTGACGGTAGTGCATTTGACGGCAATAATTGCCGTGCTTGTTGCGCGATGCCGCGGCGGCCGCGTTGATCGCAACCAGTATGACAAACATCCGCCTCCGCGCCGGCGCCGCCCCGGCTCCCGCGCCGGTCGCCGCGCCCCGGTTTCTGCGTCCAACTGTCCCGGCCGAGGTCCCGGCATCGGTCGAACAAAAAAAGGCCCCAGCTGCATGCAGCTGAGGCCCTGATTAGCGAGACAAGAGCGGAGAGCGAGGGACTCGAACCCCCATGCGCTTGCGCGCGCCGCATTTCGAGTGCGGTGCCTTACCAGTTAGGACTAGCTCTCCCTGGTGGAGGACACGGACCCCTCTACGGGATCTCGCGCCACTCCGGGGAAGGGATCGGGATCCCTTCCGGATACTTCAGTCGGGGAAACAGGATTTGAACCTGCGACCCCTGCGTCCCGAACGCAGTGCTCTACCGGGCTGAGCTATTCCCCGAAACCAACCTTCGGACAGTGACGGACAGACAGGGATTCGAACCCTGGAGGGCTATTCACCCCACACGATTTCCAATCGTGCTCCTTAAGCCACTCGGACATCTGTCCCCATTTCAAAGCCAAGCGGAGGAGGTGGGATTCGAACCCACGCGAGCCTTTCGGGCCCGACGGTTTAGCAAACCGTTGCCGTAACCACTTGGCTACCCCTCCCGTACCGAAGTTGCCCCTCCTGGGATCGAACCAGGACTCTTCTGAGTCAGAGTCAGACGTGTTGCCAATTACACCAAGGGGCAATGTTGTGTCAAAAAGCTGGGAACGGGACGAACCAACAAAAGGGTCAGGGTTTGGCGGCGCAGCGCTGCACAACGCTTCTGCGACCACCAGTTCGCCGTTCTCTCGGTGGCCCGCCGGCTTCTGCCGTCGGGCCTCTCGCGCTGCTGCGCCTTAAGCGTCACTCGTCCTTCCCACCGCCCGCCGCCTCCTGGCGTCGGGCCCGCAATGGTGGGTGACGCAAGCGGGAGACGGGGTTCGAACCCGCGACCCTCAGCTTGGGAAGCTGATGCTCTACCAACTGAGCTACTCCCGCACCCGAGCGACGCGAAGCGTCGCGAGAGCCACTGGTCGGAATTGAACCGACGACCGCTCGATTACGAATCGAGTGCTCTACCCCTGAGCTACAGTGGCAGCCAGAACTAACCTATGGAGCTGAAGGGAATCGAACCCTTGACCTCGTCATTGCGAACGACGCGCTCTCCCAACTGAGCTACAGCCCCGACTGATCCGCCGTCGACGCCGGTACCGGCAGCCGCTCGGCCAACGAACTGCGCGATCCGGACGTGACGGCGGATCATGCTTCCCATGGGCACAACAGGACTCGAACCTGTGACCTCCACGATGTCAACGTGGCGCTCTAACCAACTGAGCTATGCGCCCTTCCAACAGTGGTGGGGGAAGGGTTCGAACCTTCGTAGGCCAGAGGCCGACAGATTTACAGTCTGTTCCGTTTAGCCGCTTCGGTACCCCACCGGTTATGCGCCCATCAGGACTCGAACCTGAAACCTCCTGATCCGTAGTCAGGTGCTCTATCCAATTGAGCTATGGGCGCCAGAACCATTTTTTTCATGCGACGTCGTCTCTGCGACGTCCGCCGGTATGCGACGACTGCCGGTAGTGCCCGGAACAGGACTTGAACCTGCACGCCATTTCTGGCACTGGTCCCTCAAACCAGCCTGTCTACCAATTTCAGCATCCGGGCGCTGTCTGAATTGTCCGATCGGTATGCTCGAAGGGAGACTTGAACTCCCACAGGGTTTCCCCTACAGGATCCTGAATCCTGCGCGTCTACCAATTCCGCCATTCGAGCCGATCCGGACGTCGCAGGCGTGACCCGTGAAGGTCGCGCCGCGAGTGGAGCTGAGGGGGATCGAACCCCTGACCTCTGCAATGCCATTGCAGCGCTCTCCCAGCTGAGCTACAGCCCCGTTCCCCACTCGAGCGCCCCGCAGGGCGCTGCACCAGTATTGTCAAAGAGCATTCAAGAAACGGGGCTGACGGGGCTCGAACCCGCGACCTCCGCAGTGACAGTGCGGCACTCTAACCAGACTGAGCTACAGCCCCATTTACCCCGGAGGCGACCTCCTGCCTCCTTCGTCCAGAGCGGGAAACCGGGTTCGAACCGGCGACCTTCACGTTGGCAACGTGACGCTCTACCAACTGAGCTATTCCCGCAAATCCTGCCAGACCATCCAGCGCCCCCACGGGGAGTCGAACCCCGGTTACCAGATTGAAAGCCTGGCGTCCTAACCGTTAGACGATGGGGGCAAAGCCGCCTCCTGATCACCACCCGCCTTGATCAGGCCACCCTGACCGGGAACGCGAGCCCGACGCCAGGGGGCGGCGGGCCCTGCCGCAGCTGCGGCGCCCCCCTCTAACCTCGACCCACCTGGAGCTCGCGATGGGGATTGAACCCATGACCTCTCCCTTACCAAGGGAGTGCTCTACCACTGAGCTACGCGAGCCAATCCTCGCCCAAGCTCCCGAGGCCCTCAGCCCGAAGACCCTGAGCCCCAACCTTAACCCTTACCCTATCCCTCGGGCGGCCAAAGCCGACCGCAGTACCCCCACGGGGAATCGAACCCCGGTTTACGCGCTGAGAACGCGTCGTCCTAGGCCACTAGACGATGGGGGCGGAGACGCCTTATCCGCACAAGCTCAACGCCCGGAGGCGGTGAGCCTAACCCTGCGAGCGTCGACCTGAGACGCCCTTTCCACACAAGCCCGACGCCCGGTGGCGGCGGCCTCAGCACTGCGAGCGTCGACCAGAAACGAAGCGCGACGCCCCTCATGCCTTGTACTCCCTACCAGCACGTCCGGCAGGAATCGAACCTGCAACCCCCGGTTTGGAGACCGGTGCTCTGCCAATTGAGCTACGGACGTAAACCGAAGTGGCCAGGGACAGAATTGAACTGTCGACACCACGATTTTCAGTCGTGTGCTCTACCAACTGAGCTACCTGGCCGAACCGCCGGCGTACTGCAAAGCCTGCCGACGAAAAACCCGCGCTGCACCAGCGGCGCGGGTTGCGGAATCGCTCCCGCGATACGGCTTCCCGGCAAATAGCGGGGGCGGGATTTGAACCCGCGACCTCCGGGTTATGAGCCCGGCGAGCTACCAGACTGCTCCACCCCGCGACAAGATCTGAAAGCTAACGTTTTGCGGAGGTGGCTGTCAACCTCACGCGACCGCCCGTTTTCACTCTGCAACGCGCGCTTTTCGCGGCGGGATTATAACGGAGCGGGGCGGAAAGCCAAAGCCCTCCGCCCCGCAGAAAAACCGCCGCAATCGAATGCGAAACGTTACCGGATCAGTCGTTGTCGGCGACGTCGAGCTCAGCCTTGCCGAGCTTGTCCTGCAGCTTGCCCTTCGCCTGCTGCGCCTTGCCCTTGAGCTGCTGACTTTCGTCGCCCGTGAGCTCGCCCATCGCGGAGCGAACGCGGCCTTCGACATTCTTGGCCGTACCCTTCATGCGGTCTTCCGCCCCCTGATCCGCCAGGTTCCTGTCGTCCATCGGTCACCTCCGTGCTGCGTTTGCAGGTTCCGTGTGCGACCGGCACCGGCCGGCCGACACACAGTCATTTAGCAAACACCGCGCCGCAGCGTGTCGCGCATCATGATGCGACGATGTTGAGCAGTTTGTCGGCGACGAAGATGACCTTCTTCACGTGACGGCCCTCGAGTGCGCGTGCGACATTCTCGTCGCGCAGGCCTTCCTCGTGTACGTACTCCTGTGACACGCCCGGCGCGACCTGCAGGCGGGCGCGCACCTTCCCGTTCACCTGCACGACGAACTCGATACTGCTGACCCTGGCCTTCTCGTCGTCGAACGCAGGCCAGTTGCCTTCACCGCTGCTGCCCGGCGCGCCGAAGATGCCGCCACCGTGGCCGAGCTGCTCCCACAGCTCTTCGGCGATGTGCGGTGCGAACGGTGCAACCAGTACCACGAGCGGCTCGACTTCACTGCGCGCCGCTGCGCGGTTGCCGCCCCGCACGACGTTGAGATACTCCATCATCGCGGCAATCGCGGTGTTGTAGCGAAGTGCACCGATGTCTTCGGTCACCTTGCGGATCGTCTGGTGCAGCTTGCGCTCGACGTCGGGGTCCGGCGGCCCGTCGCGGAGCTCGCCCACGGGCATGACCGTCTCCCACAGCCGGTTGAGGAAGCCGAACGGCCCCTGCAGCCCCTGGTCGCGGAAGTCGCCGCCCTCCTGGTACGGTCCCAGGAACATGAGGTACGTGCGGAACGTGTCGGCACCCCACTTGTCGAGATACTCGTCCGGGATGATCACATTGCCGCGGCTCTTCGACATCTTCGCGCCGTCCTTGATCAGCAGGCCGTGCTTGCGGAACGTGGTGAACGGCTCCTCGAAGCTGACGTGTCCGAGATCCTTCAGCACCATGGTGACGAAGCGGCTGTACAGCAGATGCAGCACGGCGTGTTCCTCGCCGCCGATGTACATGTTCACCGGCAGCCACTTCTCCGTGAGTGCGGGGTCGAACGGCACGTCGTCGCGCTTCGCGGACGGGTAGCGCAGGAAATACCACGCACTGTCGAGGAATGTGTCGCTCACATCGGTTTCGCGCCTGGCAGTGCCGCCGCACTGAGGGCACGTCGTCCTGTACCACGACTCGACGCGTGCGAGCGGGCTCACACCGCTCGCGTCCGGCTTGTAGCTCTCGACGAACGGGAGCACGACGGGCAGGTCCGCTTCCGGGACGGGCACGGGACCGCAGCTGTCACAGTACAGGATCGGGATGGGCGGTCCCCAGTAGCGCTGGCGCGAGATGCACCAGTCGTGCAGACGGAAGTTGACGCGCGGCCCGGCAGCGCCGCTCTCCGCGAGCCAGCCCGTTATCGCACGGATAGCTTCAGTGCTCGACATGCCGTCGAACTTTCCGGAATTGACCAGTGCACCGTCGCCCGTGAACGCCTCCTCGAGCGGCGACACGTCCACATCGCCGCCGGCGGCGACCACGCGCACGATCTCGAGGTCGTATTTGCGTGCGAACTCGAAGTCGCGCTCGTCATGCCCCGGCACGGCCATGATTGCACCGGTGCCGTAGTCCATGAGCACGTAGTCCGCGATCCACACGGGAATGTTGCGACCCGTCGCGGGATTCACGGCGTACGCGCCTGAGAAAACCCCCGTCTTCTCCTTGTCCGTCTTCTTGCGTGTGACCAGGTCCATGCCCGCTGCGCGCTCGATGTACGCATCCACGGCGGCGCGCTGCGCAGGCGACGTGATGGCAGCCACGGCGGGATGCTCGGGTGCCACGACGAGGAACGTCGCCCCGAAGATCGTGTCGGGCCGCGTCGTGAAGACGGGGATCTTCACACCGTCATGGTCTGCGACGTCGAACCGGATTTCTGCGCCCTCGCTCCGCCCGATCCAGTTTTCCTGCGCCTTGCGCGTCGTTTCGGACCAGTCGATCCACTCGAGGTTGTCGAGCAGACGCTGCGCGTAGTCGGAGATGCGGAAAAACCACTGCGAGAGCAGGCGCTGCTCCACCATGGTGCCGCAGCGCTCACAGGCGCCCGCAATAACCTGCTCGTTGGCGAGCACGGTCATGCAGGATGGACACCAGTTGACCGCGGCCTCCTTCTTTTCCGCGATCCCCGCCTTGTAGAGCTGCAGGAAGAGCCACTGCGTCCACCTGTAATATTCCGGCGACGTGGTATCGACCGTGTGATCCCAGTCGTACATCGCACCCGCGCGCCGGAGCTGGCGCGTGAAATTCGCGATGCTGCGCGGGATCAGCTCCATCGGGTGCACGCCGATCTTGAGCGCGAAGTTCTCGGAGTGGATGCCGAACGCGTCGAAGCCGATCGGCTCGAATACGTTCTCGCCCAGCAGGCGCTTCCAGCGGCCGTGGATGTCCGCGCCCGTGAATG
>DASUXU010000101.1:0-17389 GCA_036377735.1 Longimicrobiales bacterium | reverse complement strand
AGCGTGGCATACATGTCCGTCGTCGGCCACGCCATCCGGATCCGCTCGACACGGTCGCCCGCGCGGAATGTGGACGTGCCACCGCCGAACGCGAAAATGCCGTCGATCAGCTTCGAGTTCTCCTTGTAGTGCATGTAGAAGTCGACACCGAGGTCGAACTCCTCCGGCAGGTCGGAGCCCGGCGCGGTGCCCTGCAGAAACACCAGCCGGTCCTGGTTCTCGAACGGCAGCGGATCCAGCAGCACTGTGCTGACGACGTTGAACATTCCCGCAACTGCGCCGATCGCCAGTGCGAGCGTCGCGGCGGACGTCGCGAAGAAGCCGGGACTGCGAAGCAGCGAGCGCCACGCATGCTTCGCGTCGCGCAGTGCGTTGTCCAGCCACGCCAGCTTCTGCGCGTCATGGAATCGATCGCCGGCGAGACCCGTGTTGCCGAAGTTCCGGCGAGCCGTGCGTTCGGCTTCCTCCGCGCTCATGCCCTGCGCCCGGAGCCGGTCCGCTTCCAGCTGTATGTGGGCGCGCATTTCATCCTCGAAGTCTTCCTGCGGACGGCGACCCAGCATCATGCGCTCTCCGGCGTTGGCCCTGGTTCCATGACCCGGGCGATGGATGCCACGAGACGGTTCCACCGATCCGTCTCGATCTCGAACTGCTGGCGGCCTGTGGGCGTCAGCGAATAGAAACGCGCTCTCCGGTTGTTCTCGGATGTGCCCCATTTCCCCTTGATCCAGCCGCGCTGTTCCAGCCGCTGCAGGGCGGGATAGAGCGAGCCGTGATCGACCAGCAGCGTGTCTCCCGACCGGCCCAGGATCGCCATGACGATCCCGTGGCCGTGGTGCGGACCGGCGGACAGCACGCGGAGCACGAGCAGGTCGAGGGTTCCCTGGAGCAGGGCGTCCCGTCTGGTCGGTTCTTTTCTGGTTGTCATTCTACCCGACGATGAGCCCCGCTCTGGTAGAATGTCAACTGGAAAGGGCCAGCCGGTACGGGCGCGGGGACTGGAGTCCAGTACGGAGCGGCGGGGAATGGGTTTCCGGCGTGGGGGATTTCACTGCGTCCGCCCTGCGCCCGCCCTCGCCCGAGCCCGTGCGACGTCGCACTATAAGGTCAGCAGAGACGAGTCGCCTGGACGGAACGCTGAATGGGGGAGACCATGAGGATCAAAGGGATGCTGGGCACGATGAGCATCGTTTTCGCGGTGAGCACTTTGGCGTGTGGCGGGGAGGCGCAGCAGCAGGCGGTGCCTGCCGCGCGGATCACGCTGGCGGAGGCGGGCCGGGCGGTGGACGCGGCGGAGGCAGAAGCGCAGCGGAACAACTGGAAGCTGACGTTCGTGATCGCGGATGCGGAGGGCACGCCGATCTACGTGCGCCGCATGGACGGTGCGACGAAGCAGTCCTATGAGATTGCGATGAACAAGGTGAGTACGTCGCTCAAGTCGGGGATGCACACCGTGGATTACGCGGCGGCAGTGCGCGCGAACCGCATTCCCGCCATCGAGGGCGCATTCATGTACGAGGGTGGCCTGCTCATGAAGCGCGACGGTGGCGTGATCGGCGCGTTCAGCGCGAGTGGCGCGCGCGGCGCCGAGGACGCGCAGGCCGTGAAGGCCGGCATGGCGGCCATCGGCATCCAGCCGTAGCCGCACCCGCCAGCGGTTCAAGCCGTCGCAGCGCGAGCTACTGCGAACGGAGCGTGCAGCACGGATCCACTGACGCCGCGCGCCTCGAGGGCAGCCATGCTCCCGCCAGCCCGGCGGCGGCCAGTGTCACGAGCACGCACGCGTAGGTGGTGACGTCGGTCGGCGCGATATCGTACAGCAGACCCTGCAGCATGCGACTCGCCGCGAATGCCGCTGGAATGCCGACCGTGATACCGATGCCGAACCAGGCGAGGCCGTGCAGAGCGATACGGGCGGCGACGGCATGCGGCTGCGCACCGAGCGCGAGTCGCAGCCCGATCTCCGCCCGACGCTGCTCGACATTGAATGTGATCACTCCGAACACACCGACCATCGCGAGTGTTAGCGCGAACACGGCGAATCCGCCGAGCAGCAGCGTCATGAGGCGGGTCCGGGCGAGGACGTCCGCGAAATGGTGCTTCATGGTCTGCAGTGTGGTGACAGGAACGCCGGGCGCGGCTTCCTGCACGGCGGCGCGGATGGCAGGCGCAAGATCGGCAGGATTTCCGGTAGTCCGCACGAAGACATACATGCTGCGCGATGCCATCTGCAGTGCGGGCGCGTAGACCGACCGGCCCGGCGGGTCCGTGACGCCGTCGTATCGCACATCGCTGACAATTCCCACCACTTCCGCCGACGCGTCGTCGCGCAGGTACGCCGTCGCAAGCTTCATGCGCTGTCCGAGGGGGTCCGCGTTGCCGAAGAGATGACGCGCGGCCGATTCGCTCAGCAGCACCACCTTCGATGTGCCATCGCGGTCCGCATCGGTGAGCATGCGTCCGCGCTTCAGTACCAGGCCGAGTGCGTCGAGATGGCCGGGCAGCACGAAGTGGATGTCGACCTCCGGCGCCTTGTCGAGCTCGAAGCTCTGTGCGCCCGCGCCCGTCGCGACCGTGGTGCTGCATGCGCCCGACAGCGGCAGACAGCGGTCGACGCTGGTCGCGGTTACACCGGGAATGGCATCGATCCGGTTGGTGACATCCGTATAGAGCTGAACCGCGCGCCCGGCGGTGTAGCCATCGGACTCGAGCGGTGCGAGGCGCATCGTGACCACATGCGACGGCTCGACACCGGTTGGAATCGCGCGCGTGTGAAGGAATGTGCGAAGGAGAAGTCCTGCGCCGACGAGCAGCACCACGGCGACAGCGGTCTGCACTACAACCAGGACGGAGCGGGCGCGCGCGGATGAACGGCCATGCCCTGCCGCGGTCGTGCCGTCGCGCAGCGCACCATTCAGGTCCGTGCGTGACGCGCGCAGAGCAGGCAGCAGGCCGGCAACGACACCGGTCACGACGATCGCCGCAAGCGTGAAGAGCAGCACGCCGACGTCGATGCGCGCGGGCTCGAGCGTCAGCAGGTCCGCGCCACCGCTGGCGAGCAGTGCAGGTGTCATGGCGCGCAGCGCACGCGTGCCGGCCTGCGCGAGCAGAATGCCGGCGACGCCGCCGGCGGTGGCGAGCACCATGGATTCGGCGAGAAGCTGACGCACGAGGCGCATTCTGCCGGCGCCGAGCGCGAGGCGGACTGCCACCTCCTGTTCGCGCGCCGTGCTGCGCGCCACGAGCAGGCTGGCAATGTTCGCGCACGCGATCAGCAGGACGAGCGCCGCCCCGCCGAACAGGATCATGACTGTACGTCCCATCGCCGGCGTTACGCGGCGACTGTCGAGCGGCACACTGATGATGGCCCCGCCGTTCTCACTCGCCGTGGCAGCACCTACCGCGTTGTAAGCACGCGACAGCGCCGCGCGCTCACCCTCCGCACCCAGGGATGCATTGCGGCGCGCCACAACCTTGAACCAGTGGTTGCCGGTCTCCTCCATCACGCCGTCATAGACGAGCGTGTTGGCGTGCGCAATCGGTATCCATGCGACGGCGGACCCGCTCAGGCCGGCGAACCCGGGCGGTGCGACGCCGATGATCGTGAATGGCTGGCGATTGACGTCGAGCGTGCGACCGAGGACGGACGCATCGCCGCCGAAGCGCTCCAGCCACATGGCGTGCGAGATCACCGCCACGGGCGAGCCATCGCCGCGCGGGTCCCGCGTCGCATCAAACAAGCGACCTGTTGCTGGAGAAATGCCGAGGACAGGGAAGTAGGACGGCGTGGCCAGCTCGATGGCCGCGCGTTCCGCCGTGCCACCGTTGAAGATTGCGACATCCTGCGTGCTGAAGCCCGCAAGCGCAGCGTACGCACGCTGCGTGCGGTGCAGAACCTCGTACTTCGGCCAGGACCAGCGAGTCAGCGTGTCGATTCGTGCCTCACTCTCCCGCGGCGACGTCAGCTGAACAAACGCGAGATTGTCCGGATCCTCGTACGGCAGCGGCTTGAGCATCAGGCTGCGGAGCGCGCTGTAGATCGTGGCATTTGCGGCGAGTGCCAGCGCAATGGTGACGATGGACAGCACGGCGAACACCGGGTTCCTGCGCAGCATGCGCGCCCCCAGGCGCAGGTCGAACAGGACGCCGCTGATCCCGCCGCCGCGCTGACTGCCGATCGGTATCGGTGGCACTGCGGCCGCCCGCGCCGATGCGACGAGACGCGCGAAATCGCCGTCCGCCAGCTCGTCGAGCGCACGCGCACGCGCGTCATCGAGGCTGACGCCGCGCGCAGTCAGGTCCCGTACGACATCATCCAGATGCGCGCTGAGCTCCTCGACAACCAGCAGCTCGTCCTCGGGACGCAGGCCGGCGCGAGCCAGCCGGATGCGGATCTCCTCGCTCCAGTCATGCATAACGCACCCCCGCAACCTCGCCGATCGCACGCACGAATTCGCTCCATGTCTCGCGCTGCTGCGCGAGCTGCCTGCGGCCCGCAGGCGTAAGACCGTAGAACCGCCGCCGCCGCTCGCCGGGCTTTTCCACCCAACGACCAGCGATCAGCTTCGCGCGCTCCAGCCGATAGAGCAGCGGATACAGCGACGCCGCGTGGACGTGCACAACCCCGCCCGACCGCAGCTCGATCATCCGGCTCAGGTCGTAGCCATGCCGTGCCTCGTGCTCGAGCAGCGCGAGGATGAGCATCGGCGTGGTGCCCTTCTTGAGTTCCTGCTGCATGGGAAATTCCGTAGTTATGGGACCCAGATATATGGGACTGATATATATGTGCCCACAAAACGGCAACCCCGCTGGGACAAAACCTCTTAGCCCTTAGCCCATTAGCCATTAGCCATTAGCCATTAGCCATTAGCCCATGGGCTCGCCCTGTCATATGATCGGAGCTCATGACGCCACCAATAGGCGAGACCATGATGGATATGGAGGCGCAGCTCGAGCGACTGCACGCGGAGAGTTTCGGCTGGGCGCTGAGCTGCTGCGGCGGTGAGCGGGCGCGCGCGGAGGACGTGCTTCAGAGTGCGTACATGCGCGTTATCGGCGGGCGGGCCGTGTACGGCGGCCGGTCCACGTTCCGGACCTGGCTGTTCGGTGTGATCCGCCGGGTTGCGTGGGAGCACAACCGGCGGGATCGGACCGAACAGCGTCGCACGGTGCGCATGGAGGATTCGCAGCTGCACCAGGTGGCGGACCCGGGCGCTTCGGCCGCCGAAGTGGATGCGTCGCGGATGCTGACGGCGGCGCTGGCCCGGCTGCCGGAGCGACAGCGTGAGGTGCTGCACCTGGTGTTCTATCAGGACATGTCGATCGCGGAAGCTGCGGAGATCATGGGAATATCGGTGGGCTCCGCGAGGACACACTACGAACGGGGCAAGGCGAGGCTGAGAGTGCTGCTGGGTGAGAGGGAATGAGCGATCGGATGCAGGATGGGGAGCTGCGCGCGCTGTTCGATGCGCAGCGCCGGGTGGATGCCGGTGACATGCCGTCGTTCGCCGATATGCTCGCGAGTGCATCCGCGGCGCATGATGTTGGCGTGGTCCCGATCAGCGGGCGACATCGCTGGCGCAGGGAGTGGACGGGTGCGCTGGCTGCGGCTGCGGCGGTCACGGCGCTGATCGTGATTCCGCGCCTGCAGACGGGCGACGATGAATTCGAGCGCGCAGTGCGCGAGTTCGAGACGAGTCCCGCACTCGGCGCGTGGCAGTCCCCGACCGATGCGCTGCTGCGTCTGCCGGGCGACGCACTGCTGTCCGGTGTCCCGAGCGTCGAACTGGAGTCACGGTGAAAGGGCAGAAGATGAGGCATAACTGGTTGCGGCCGCTGCTGCTGGCGGCCGCCGTCGCACTGGCAATGCTGTTGCGCGCGCCGGTGCACGCGCAGGTAGCGCCGCCGCAGGAGGCGGATCCGTTCGCGGCTGTGCTGTACCCGCCCGAGCTGATTATGCTGCACGCGCGCGCGATCCGGCTGAGCGATGACCAGCGGCGCGCGATCACGGCGCAGATCGGACAGGTGCAGCAGCGCGTGATCGGAATGCAGTGGCAGCTCGCCGAGCAGGTGCAGGCGCTGAAGCAGACGCTCGCGGGCGCGCGCATCGACCAGGACCGCGCGATCGATCAGCTCAACAGGGTGCTGGAGACGGAAAAGAGCATAAAGCAGGCGCATCTCGAGATGCTTGTACGCATCAAGAACCTGCTCCGACCGGAACAGCAGGCAGAGCTCACGCGTCTGCGTGGCGCCGCTGCCGTTCCGCGCAATGACCTCGAGCCGCAGGAGGATTCATGAAGTATACAATGAGCAGGCTGCTCCGCATTTCGCTGCCGGTCATGATGGTGTTCGCGGCGGGCTGCGAGGACAGCACGGGTCCGGCGTCGCACGGAACACTGAACACGCAGGCCGCACTCGCGGACTATGCCGCTGTGGACGCCCTGCTGGCGTCGCCTGGATTGAAGAACTTCCAGATGACCGCAGCCGGCATGGAGTCGGCCGGGCTGGGTGCAGCCGCTGCGGTGAGTGCCGGGAGCGCTATCGGCGATCTTGCGACGGGGGACACGCGCGCGTTCGCGCAGACCATGACGGAGATCGCGAGCGGTGCGTCAAGCCGCGTACCGCTGATCTCGGACGGGAATCGCGGTAAGACGTACGTGTACGACGCGGACGCGAACCGGTGGGTGATCGATCCGGAGCTAACCGGCGCACCGGCGACGGGCGTGCGCTTCCTGACATACGAGCCGATGGGTGCAGAGCCCGATCCGTCGAAGCCGACGGGATACGCGGACCTGATCGACCTCGGCGATGCGACGACCGGTGTCGCACTGCAGCTGATGGTCGTGCAGGGCGATCTGACGGTGCTGGACTATCAGACCACGCTGACCGGTGCCGAGGGGAGCGGGCGCGTCACGGTTGATGGGTTCCTCCGCAACCCGCAGGATCAGCTCGATTTCGAGATCGACGTCCGCGGTCAGAACGTGGCCGGCGTGGAGCGTGCGGACATCACCTTCGACCTTGGCATTGCCGACCGTACGTTCCGCGTGCTGGGCGACATACATGGCGAGAACCAGGCGGCGTCGCGCGAGAGTGCGATCGATCTCACGGTCCGTCACGGCGACGCGTCGTTCCGCGTCGACGTCGACAACCAGAACGGCGTGCTCGACGGCAACATCGATCTGAACGATGCCGCGTTCGCCACCGTCTCGGGGGCCGAGCACCAGCCGGTATTCCTGACGCCTGCGGGTGAGCCGCTCAACGGTGGGCAGGCACTCGTGCTGTGGCGCATCTTCGACATCACCGAGGATGTCTTCGACCTGTTCGAGGATCTGGTCGAGCCCATTGCCGGACTCGTGATCATCGCCATCATTCTGTAACGAACCGCAACCCGAGGTCTGCATGCGTTCAACCCTGGCACTCCGGGCCGCCGCCATTCTGATCGCTGGTGCGGCGGCGGTCCTGACCGCCGCACCCGCCGCCGCGCAGAAGTCCACCACGCGCGGCTTCACGCTCGGCGCACATCTGCAGGGTGCGTCGCTCAAGGTGGAGGATGGCGACCGCTCGAGTGGCGGCGGCGCCGGCCTGCGCGTCGGCTACGGCTTCAATCGCAATTTTGCGCTGTACCTCGAAGCCGACGGCACCCAGTTCGACGTCGAGAACTCCGACTTCGGCGGCGAATGGAGCATGGGCCATGCAGACCTCGGCGTGCGCTACAGCTTCGCCAACTCGCTCCGCCGCTGGGTCCCCTTCCTCGAGGCCGCCGTCGGCGGCCGCGCCGTCCGCCTCGAGGACGCCACCGTCGATGGCGACTCCGTCGGCGAGCTCGACTTCAGCGGCGGCGCCCTCTCGGTCGGCGGTGGCATCGGCTACTTCCTCAGCGAGAAGCTCGCCCTCGAGACCCTCGTCAAGTTCAGCGGCGGCACCTTCGAGCAGATCGATATCGGCAACGTCTCCGTCACCGACCTCGACATCGACGCCAGCTCGTTCCGCTTCAAGGTCGGCATCGCCTGGTGGCCATGATTCGCCTGATGTGAGGCGATCATGCGCGGCGGCCGTTTACGGAGGCGGCCTGCGGTCGCAGCAGTGCCTGGGCGAGCATCACGAGCGTGGCTTCGGGATGCCTGCTCAGGTCGTCCCACGTGAAGCGAACGACATTGTAGCCCGCAGTGGTGAGCTCGGCATCCCGGCGACGGTCGCGGGCGAATGCCTTTTCGGATGAGTGGTACGCGAAGCCGTCGACCTCCACGACCAGCCGCTGCTCCTCCCACAGGAAATCGACCTCGTAACCCAGCATGGTTGCATTTACGCGCGGGCGGGGCAGGCGTGCCCGTCGTATCAGCGACAGCAGCCGCGCCTCCGCCTCCGATCTGGTCAGCGCCGCGCCGTGCAGCTGAAGCAGCGTGCGTATCCGGGCGGCACCCCGGTACATGTCCGCCAGCCGCACCGCCCGGGAGGACAGACCGTTCACACGCGTCGTGAGATCTTCCATGCGCACCATGCCGACACGATCGGCCGTCGCAATCGCGCGCTCCAGCTCGTGGGACGGCAGAACTAACCCGAGATCCAGGAGTGTGCGGACCGGCGTCGTCACCGGAATGCCGTCGCACACGGTGATATCGTCGACGCCGAGAACGCACGTGCGGTGCGCGACGACGCCCGGGACGCGCCTCCTGACATCCCGCGGTAGCGTCACCTCCAGTGCACCACCTGACGCAGCCGGCAGCAACCCCCAGAGCGCGCCCGCACTGCGGTGGCTCAGAACCGCATGGGTGCCGCACGCGAGCACAGCCGCCATGGTGCGCGCATGGGGACTGACTACCGGGCCCACGCGGAAAACACCGCGATGAAGTGGGTGCAGCCTGCCAATTGCGATCCGCCGATCGATCGCGCCCCGGCCGACGCCCGCTGCTGCCATCTGCTTCCGCAGGATCACTCCGTGTTGACGCGCCGCGATCCCGTCGATCACCCGATCCGGGTGATCCTTCCTCTCTCCGTCATCGTGCATGGCATTCCGTGCGGTTGCTATTGGCGTTGCCGATCGCGTCAGTCGCGCAGTTACGGCAGTCGCGGCAGTCGCGGCAGTCGCGGCGGTCGCGGCAGTCGCGACAGTCGCGCGGGCGCGGTGCGATGGGGCGAAATGCCCCCGTATGATCCGTGGGTTCCGGTGGGGTCACGACCGCCTCGCCTATGGCGGCGAATTGACCCAGCGGATCGCTGCTGGAACGACAAGCGGACGCTTCGCCACGCTGTCCAAGGCGAACTGACCGGTAGAACGAACGGGCATGGTATTGGGGGCAGTTCTTCATGCGGCGCATGTTGATTGCTCTCATCGGACCAGCTTCGACTTATCCAGTGCTGATTATGGTCTTCACGCGCCGCGCGTGCGCTGCCGACCCGCGATGCAGGGACGATGCAGGGACGATGCAGCGACGATGCAGCGACGATGCGGTCGGCACCTGGGCGCAGCCATGGCAAAGCGGGACCGTATCGGAATAGAAAAGCCCCCGATCTGAACAGCAGGGCTTGGTGGCAAAATGCCCCCGACTAAACGGGTCGCATGTAGCACGGTTCGATTGCCTCGTCTGTGATGGCAAAGTGACCTCGAGCCTGAGATGATTTCCATCCGCGGGCAGTTCACCATCGTATGCGAGGCGAACTCGCCCCTGACCGCCCCTGACGACCTGCCTCGGGCAGTTTGCTCCGAAGCGCCGATCGCCGAGCCGAAGCGCCGAGGCCGCGGAGAGTGGGAGGAATGCCGGATTGTGACACGATCTCCGAGCGCCCCTCATGACGTCGCATGAAACGGCCACTTGACGCACCGATACGCTGCCGCGAGCCTTCTATTGTCACCCCATAGGACCGCTGAAACCCGCCGAGCGCCAATCCCGTATGGGGAAGCCATAGGAGATACACGTGGACAAACCGCAGATACAGCCAGGCACACTCGCACTCATGATCCTCAAGACTCTGGACGTGCTGGGGCCATTGCACGGGTATGGGGTGGCGAGGCGAATCGAGGAGACGAGCCGGCAGAGGCTGACACTGAATTACGGCACGCTGTATCCGGCGCTGCTGAAGCTGGAGCAGGAGGGATTCGTGAAGACGGAATGGGGACAGTCGGAGAACAATCGCCGCGCGAAGTTCTATGCGCTGACGCCCGCGGGCCGGAAGCAGCTCGCGCGTGAGACGCAGGAGTGGCAGCAGACGGCGGATCTGATCGCATCGTTCTTTGCGTTGAAGGCGACGCCATGAGCGCGGCCAGCGGAATCCGTCGCATGATCGCGCGGCTGCGCACCGCTGTCGCCGGCCATGACGCGGGCGACGCCGATCTGCGCGCGGAGATGGAGTCGCATCTCGCACTGGAGATCGACGAGCACATCCGGCGCGGCCTGCCGGCGGACCAGGCGAGGCGGAAGGCGATGATGGCGGCGGGCGGATTCACGCAGGCGAGCGAGAGCGTGCGCGATCAGCGCGGCCTGCCGTGGATCGAAGGTCTCGTCGCAGACCTGCGGTTTGCCGCGCGCCACTTCCGTCGCACGCCGCTCGCCTCCGTCACGATGGTGCTCGTACTGTCGATCGGCATCGGCGCGAACGTAGTGCTGTTCACGATGCTGAACTCGATGATGACGATGCCCGCGCCGGGTATGGAGCGCGACGCGTCGGTCGTAAGGATCCGCGGCAGTATGAGCGTTCCTCGCCTGGGCTGGGAGAGCGCGCGGCTGATGTCGTGGCCGGAGGTGCGTGAGTATGCGGCGCGCACCGACCTGTTCGCCGGCGTCGCGGCGTGGGCGGACGAGAGTGCGACGCTCCTGCAGGGCGATAGCAACGAGCCCGCGGCGGTCAACATGATCTACGCGTCGACGCGCTACCTGAGCGTGCTCGGCCTTCGACCGTCACTCGGAACGGAGCCGTACGCGGGAGGCGACGACACTCGGCTGACCGCGTCCCCGTCGGTGATGATCAGCGAGCCGATGTGGCAGCAGTGGTTCGGCGGCGCGACGGACGTGATTGGAAGGACGGTGCGGATCAACGGCACGCCCGTGCGGATAGCGGGCGTTGCACCGGCGAGGTTCCTGGGCACGGACGGTGGTCGCAGCATGACGGTCTGGGCGCCGCTCGCGGCGTACCCGCTGCTGCAGCATCGCGCGCCCGCATTGTTCAGCAGTTACGACAGCACGTTCCTCCGTGTCGCGGCGCGGCTTCGACCCGACGTCACGGCAGAAGCGGCACTGCCTGTCGTGGCCGGCATCGCGGCCCGCGCGCCGCGTGCTGCAGCTGGAGGCGGAGCGGGCGCGTCGGATGCGGACGCAACCTCGACCGCAGACATCGTCCCGATGCTGGCGAGCAACAGCCGGGCGACGGCGCGGACGGACATGATCATGTCGAGCGTGATGGCTGGCGGCTCTGCACTGCTGATCCTGCTGATCACATGTACGAACGTGAGCGCACTGCTGGTGGGCATGGCGGTCGCGCGCCGGCGTGAGATCGGCGTGCGCATCTCGCTCGGCGCGCCACGGAAGCGACTGGTGCGGCAGCTGCTGACGGAGAGTGTACTGCTCGCGCTCACCGCGGCCGCCGTCGCATTGCTGGTGACGTATGTCGGTATCCGCGCACTGAGTGCCACGCTCACGGATGTGCAGCTGGTGGTCGACTGGCGCGTCACGGCGGCCACATGCGCGATCGCGCTGGCGACCGGGATCCTGTTCGGCATATCGCCGGCGCTGCATGCGACGCGCGCGTCCGTAAGCGACACGCTCAAGGGATCGGGATCGTCACAGGCGCCGAGCCGGTCGTGGCTGCAGCGAGCGCTGGTTGTCGCACAGATCGCGCTGACGCAGCCGCTGCTCGTGGGTCTGGGCGTGGTGAT
This sequence comes from Longimicrobiales bacterium, assembly GCA_036377735.1. Lineage (GTDB taxonomy): Bacteria > Gemmatimonadota > Gemmatimonadetes > Longimicrobiales > RSA9 > DASUXU01. Next base: position 5,523 of record DASUXU010000101.1, on the reverse strand, counting down.
CGTTACGATGGCGACGGACATGCGCAGCGGCCCGGGCTCAGCCGTGGCCGACCGCATCCTCGAGATCGAGCTGGACCCGTGGTCGGGGCGCGTGTCGGACGAGGAACGGGCGGCGCGGATCGCAGCCGCCGTGGAACGCGTGAAGGCCACGCCGGGGGTAATTGCCGCTGTGCCGATGGAAACCGGATCGGTGCGCGCGCCGCTGCGCGTGGCGGATGCGGACCGTGCGCAGGGTGTCATGGTCGACGTGATGGACGCGCGCCTCGTCGCGGCACCAGACGGATACTTCGACGCCTTCTCGATCCCGTTTGTGCGCGGCCGGGACTTCGACGCGAGCGAGTACGCGTATCCGCCAGGCCCGATGAACGAGCCGCTGTCGGCGAACGCGGTGATCATCGGCAGCGACCTGGCGAAGACGCTGTGGGGCGACGCTGATGCAGTCGGCCGTCACCTCACCATGCCGGGCGCGGCCGGTACGATGACATCGATGACGGTCGTCGGGGTTGTCGACGCAGCAGCGGCGGGTCCGAGCGAAGTGAACGACGAGATCCGCGTCTATGTCCCGTACGCGCGCGTGAATGCAGGCGTGATTGCGCGCACGGCGGGACCGGCCATGCCGATGCTCAACACATTGCGCCAGGTCGTGAGCACGGAAGCGCCGCAGATGCCGCTCGAGCGCTCGGAGACGATGGCGCAGCGCGTCGCGCGGGAGCACGCGGCCCTGGTTCGGACCAGCGGCACCATCGCCGCCGGCGGCATCCTCGCGCTGATTCTTTCCGCGATCGGACTGTACGGCGTGGTGGCGTCGGGTGTCGGGCAGCGGACGCAGGAGATCGGGATCCGGACGGCGCTCGGCGCGCAGCCGGATCAGGTGGTCGGGCTGTTCTTCGGCCGCGGTCTGCGCCTGGGCCTGATCGGCCTGGCGCTGGGGCTGCCGCTCAGCATCGTTGCGGTTCGTATGATCAGTGCGACGCTGGCGTGGCCGCTCGAGACGTCGCCGCTGGTCGGCATCGCGATTGGCGCGATAACACTGGCGGTTGCGTCGCTGGCAGTGTGGATTCCGGCCCGCCGGGCCAGCGCGATCGACCCACTCGTGGCGCTGCGCATCGGCTGAGACCGGCGGTGGGGCTTGCGGCGATGGCGTCGCAGGCCCCATATCCGCACCATGCATCCCAATTTCCGCCTCGTGCTGTACGTGCTCTCATGGATCATCGTCCTGGGGGCACTTTTCGTTGTGCCGCGGAACCGCAAGCCGGGTTCTGCGACGGCGTGGCTGATGCTCATCGCACTGCAGCCATTCCTCGGCGCTGCGCTCTTCCTGCTGATCGGCAATCCAAAGCTGTCGAAGCGACGCCGCGAGCATCAGCGGCGCGCGGACGACATCATTGCGGAGCGCGTCGAGGACGTGCGCAACGACCCGACGACGGCCGACTTCTTCAACCCGCCGATCCCGCACGCGCTCGAGCCCGTGATCCGACTCAATGAGAGCCTGGGCGGAATGGCGGCATGCGATGGCAACACGGTCGAGCTGATCGCGGAATACGACGTCGCACTCGGCCGGATGGCCATGGCGGTCGACGCGGCGACGAGGTACGTGCACGCCGAGTTCTACATCATGGCGATGGACGAGAGCACGGAAGTCTTCTTCGTGGCGCTCGAGAACGCGGTGCGGCGTGGCGTCACTGTGCGGCTGCTGATCGACCACATCGCGTCCCGTTTCTTCCGCGGCCGCTCGCGCATGGCGGAGCGCCTGACGGCCGCGGGCATCGACTGGCACTGGTCGCTGCCGTTCCGGCCGTTTTCGAACGCGTGGAACCGGCCGGACCTGCGCAACCACCGCAAGATCCTCGTTGTCGACGGCAGTGTTGCGTTCACAGGGTCCATGAACATCATCGACGCCAGCTACCTCCGCCGCCGCAACATCCGGCGCGGCATGCGGTACGTCGAGGTCGTTGCGCGCGTGACCGGGCCTGTAGTGCTGGAGCTGAACGCCGTGTTCGTCGCAGACTGGTTCGGCGAGGGTGGCGAGCCGTTCGAGCCGAACCAGCCGCCCGTCCGCGAGCTCGCGCAGGAATGGGATGGTCCCGCCACCTGTCAGGCACTGCCCAGCGGTCCCGGCTACGACAGCGAGAACAACCTCAAGATGTTCACGGCGCTGATCCACCTGGCGCATCGCCGCGTGTTCGTAACGACGCCGTACTTCGTGCCCGACGACTCACTGATGACCGCGATCACCAGCGCAGCACAGCGCGGCGTGGACGTCTGCCTGCTGACCGCTGGCGTGAGCAACCAGGTGATCGTGTATCACGCGCAGCGATCGTACTACGAGGAGCTGCTGCGCAGCGGCGTGCGCGTGTTCCTGCTGCCCGCGCCCGAGCTCCTGCACGCGAAGCACCTCACCATCGACGACGACATCGCTGTGGTCGGCTCCAGTAACCTCGACATGCGGTCGTTCACCCTCAACCTCGAGATCACACTGCTCTGCTACGACACGCAAGTCGTCCGCGACCTGCGCAACATCGAGGACGCGTTCCTCCTCCGTTCAACCGAAGTGAAAATGGAGCGCTGGAAGCGCCGCCGCCTCACGACAAAGCTCGTGGACAACCTGGCGCGCTTGACGGCATCGCTACAGTAGATCGTACAGACCAGACATACGGGGGCGGACATGCATTACGACGCAGTCATCATCGGCGGCAGCTTTGCGGGGTTGTCCGCGGCGACGTATCTCGGGCGGGCCAGGCGGTCGGTGTGCGTGGTGGATGCGGGGCTGCCGCGGAACCGGTTCGCCGCGCACTCGCACGGCTTTCTCGGGAGCGATGGCGACAACCCGCGCGCCATCCTGGAGCGGGCGAGGACGCAGGTGAAGGCGTATCCGACCGTCGCGTTCCGGCGGGCGTCTGCTACAGGCGCGGCACGCGTGGCGGACGGGTTCGCCGTGGCGCTCGATTCGGGGGAGATGCTCCATGCGACGGCTCTCGTGCTCGCCTACGGCATTACGGACGAGCTGCCGGACATTCCGGGTGTGGCGGAGCGCTGGGGCGAGACCGTGATCCACTGCCCGTACTGCCACGGCTACGAGTTCAGTGGTCTGCGCCTCGGCGTGCTCTACATGTCAGCGGGTTCCGCGCACCAGGCGATGCTGGTGTCGGAGTGGGGCCCGACCACACTCTACCTGAACGGCGCGACCCCGCCGGATCTGGACGTTGACGCGCTCCGCGCACACGGCGTCGCGATAGAGCCGGAGCGGGTGATCGGGCTCAACGGCGCCAGCGGCGGGTTGAGTGTGGTCGAGCTGGCGAACGGCTCGGCGGCAGCGGCGGATGCGCTGTACGTCGCACCGGAATTCCGCTTCAACAGCAGCATCGCGGAGCAGCTCGGCTGCGCGCTGGATGACGCGCCGCTCGGGAAGATCATCCGCGTGGACGCCAACCGCCTGACGACTGTGCCGGACGTCTACGCCGCAGGCGACGTCACGCGTGGCGCACACACGGTGACGTGGGCGAGTGCGGACGGTGTCAGCGCCGGCATCGCGATCCACCGGTCGCTGGTCTTCGGCACGTCAGAGCGGCCGCCACTTCCTGCCGTCCCGCGCCAGTAGCTCATCTGCGGCTGCAGGTCCTGCGCTCCCTGCCGCGTAATTCGGGAAGTCAGTGGGACGTGTGTTCGACCAGTGGGCAATGAGCGGGTCGACAATGCGCCACGCGGCATCGACCCAGTCAGCGCGGGCGAACAGTGTCTGGTCGCCCTGCATGGCATCGAGAAGAAGCCATGCATACGAGCTCGGCGGCTCTTCGATGCCGAACGCTTCTGCGTAGCGGAACTCCATGCGCACCGTGCGCACGGTCAAGTTTGGACCCGGCTGCTTCGCCGCGAGTGTCTGGACGATGCCCTCGTCCGGCTGCAGCTCGAAGACCAGCACGCTCTGGTGCATGGATTCCCGCGAGCGGGTCCCGAACATGTAGTGCGGTGTGCGCTTGAAGTGGATTGCCACCTCCGTCAGCCCGCGCGTCATGCGCTTGCCCGTACGCATGTAGAACGGCACGCCCGCCCACCGCCAGTTGTCCAGTGTCAGCTTCACGGCGGCGTATGTCGAGACGTTGGAATCGGCCGGTACGCCCTTCTCGCCACGATAACCGACGACCTCCTCACCTGACACCGTGCCCCTGTCGTACTGGCCGCGCACCGCGTCGCGCTCGACGTCGATCGGCGAGATGGTCGCGGCCTCCAGCACTTTCACCGTCTCGTCACGCAACGCGTCCGCACCGAAGCGAATGGGCGGCTCCATTGCGGTCATGCACAGGAGCTGCAGCAGGTGGTTCTGGATCATGTCTCGGACAACACCCGTCTGCTCATAGAACGCCGCGCGCGTGCCGATGCCGATCGACTCGGCAACCGTGATCTGCACGTGGTCGATGAAGTTGCGGTTCCAGATGGGTTCGAACGCGGGATTCGCGAAGCGGAAGACCAGCATGTTCTGCACGGTCTCCTTGCCCAGGAAATGATCGACGCGATAGATCTGGGACTCGCCGAACACTTCGCGCAGCTGTCTGTCGAGCGCGAGCGCGGTCTCGCGGTCGCGTCCGAACGGCTTCTCGACGATGAGCCGGCGCCAGCCGTCGTCATCGTGCGCGAGCCCCGCTTCGCCCAGCCGCATGGCGATGGTGCCGAACAGTGCGGGCGGCACGGCGAGGTGGAAGAGGACGTTCCGGCCGGCACCGTCGGCCTCCAGCTCGCGCAGCGTCGCAGCCAGCGATGTGTAGTCCTCCGCAGTGTCCGCATCGCCGCGGATGAAGCGGACACGCTTCGCAAAGCCCGGCCATGCCTCTTCATGCTCGACGCTCTGCCGCACCTTCCGCATGACATGCGTGCGGAAGTCCTCCATCTTCCACGGCTCGCGCGCCACGCCGACAATGCGGCAGCCGTCGGGCAGCAGGCCCTGGCGGTGGAGGTCGAACAGGGCGGGGAAGAGCTCACGCCGCGCGAGGTCGCCGCTCGCGCCGAAGATCACGATGGTGCACGGGTCCGGCGTGGGCGGCGAATCGGAAACGCCGAGGTCTGCCACAACGGGCGTCGATGGTGTATCGCTCATGACGATTCGTGGATCGCGTGGCCGCCGAACTGGTTGCGCAGCGCGGCAATCACCTGGTGCGAGAAGCGACGCTCGAGTCGTGAATCGAACCGCTCGAAGAGTGCGGTGCTGATCGCCGGCACGGGCACGCCCTGCTCGAGCGCGTAATCCACTGCCCACCGCCCAGTCCCGGAGTCGTCCACGTAGTCGTCGATCTTCGGCAGCGCGTTGCCCTCCGCCGCGAACGCGCGCTCGAGCAGCTCCAGCAGCCAGCAGCGCACGACCGAGCCGTTCTGCCACAGCGTCGCGACCTGGTGCAGGTCGAGACCGAACTCCGACCGCTGCATGCACTCGAAACCCTCGCCCAGTGCCTGCAGCATGGCGTACTCGATGGCGTTGTGCATCATCTTCACGAAGTGGCCCGCGCCGCTCGGCCCGACGTGCGCGTAGCCGTT
>DASUXU010000100.1:0-9755 GCA_036377735.1 Longimicrobiales bacterium | reverse complement strand
AGGCAGCGGCCTGCGCGGCGCGCCCATCATGCGCGCGATACCGTCGACCGGCGAGACGGTGCCGGCCGTCGGGCTCTCGTTCTCGAACCACGCCGTGTGCGGTGATCCGGCGGCACTGAAAGAAGTGCTGCGCACCTTCGTGACCAATGGCGGGCGTGTATTCGACGCAATGCACGGCAATGCGCAAGCCGAACAGTTCCATACTACGGTCGCGGGCGAGCTGGGTGCGAAGGAAAAGCTGTTCTGGTCGGTGCGCGGCACTGCGCCGGCCGGCGCCGGCGGTCCGCCGCAGCTCGGTCCGGGCTCAGTAAAGGCGCAGGTCGACTCACTGCTTGCGAGGACAGGCAAACCTGCTCTCGACCTGGTGATGCTCCCGCCGCAGGGCGATCCCATGCACCTCGCCGCACTCAAGGAAGAGAAGAAGGCAGGGCGGGTCCGGTACATCGGTGTGCAGGTGATCGGGGACAACGTCTATCCGCAGCTCGAGACTGTGATGCGCAACGAGCCGATCGACTTCATCGGTGTCGATTACGACATCGCCAACCGCGCACGCGTCGAGGACACGATCCTGCCGCTCGCACTCGAGCGGAAGATCGGTGTGATGGCGTTCTTCCCGTTCGGCAACAATGGCGGTGTGAGCTGCGGCGGCGGCAGCAACCTGTTCGGGCGCGTTGGTGACCGCCCGGTTCCTGAATGGGCCGCCGATTTCGACGCGACGACATGGGCGCACTTCTTCCTGAAGTACGTCATCAGCCACCCGGCCGTTACGGTAGCACGCGTCGGGACCACCAAGGCGCATCACATGCTCGACAACATGGGCGGCGGTGTCGGCCGCCTGCCGGACGAAGCGACGCGGAAGCGGATGGCGGAATTCATCGATTCGCTGCCGCCCGTGACGGTGAAGCTCCCGCCGCAGTCTGCGCACGGCCCGGCCGGCTCGCTGGTCTTGCCCACCGCCGTGCTCGATCGGTATGTGGGTGAGTACCGGACTGCCGGTGGCAGCATCCTCAATTTCCGGCGATATGGCAACATGCTGGTCGTGAAGGCGGGCCCCAATGATGACCGGGTGATCTACGGTCAGAGTGAAACCCGGTTCCAGTTCGGGCCCAACGCCATCGAGTTCCAGCTGGACAAGTCCGGCAAGGCGACGGGCCTGATCTACGAACAGGACAGCAGGAAGATCGCAGCATCGCGCGTGCGGTGAGGAGGATTGCATGGTGAAATGTCGCTTTGTCGCCGTCATGGCCGGCGGGTTGTTCCTCTTCACTGCATCGGAGGCGATCGAGGCGCAGCAGCAGGCACCCGTGCGGGTTGCCAGGGCCGTGCTGGAGAAATACGTCGGCGATTACGACCAGGACGGAAGCACCATAAGAGTCTCCGTCAGCGGTGACACGCTCTACCGCGAAATCCCGGGACAGCGCGTGGCGTTCGTGCCGATCACGGAGACGCTGTTCAGGATGGGTCCCGTATTCACCGCGGAGTTCGTCGTGGACGAAACGGGCGGCGTGACGCAGGTACTGACGGACGGCGTCGACATCGAGTTCCGGCTCCCGCGTAAGGGATCGCGGCGCGCGCCGCCGCCGCCCCTGCCTTCAGACCCAGTGCGCGTTCCGCGTCCGGTGCTCGAGCAGTACGTCGGTGTATACGAATTCATTCCGGGGCAGATGAGTCGCACCGACCTCAGAGTCACCGTTCGGATGAAGGGGGACAGACTGATCCGGTCGATGGGCGAGGACATGGTACTGACACCCGTGTCGGAGACGCGGTTCAGGGTTGGTGAGACGAACCTGATGGTGGAGTTCGTCGTCGACGAGATGGGAGTGACGCAGGTGATGGGTTCCGGATGGCAGCAGCTGCTCGCTCGAAAGAAGCCGAAGTCGTGACGTGTCACACCTCACGGAAGGCATCCGTCGGCTGCACACGGAGGACGCGGCGGGCGGGGATGGTGCAGGCGATGGTGCCGACGAGCAGCATGAGCAGTGAGACGCCGAGCATGGGCACGAGGACGTCGAGCTTGAGCTGACTGCTGAGCACGCTCACCAGCGTGACCGCCAGGACATTTCCAACCAGGATGCCCGTACCGACCTGTGCCGCCGAGCGCGCGAAGATCGAGCGCATGACGCTGAACGTGCTGGCGCCGAGCGCGAGGCGGATTCCCACCTCGCGCGTGCGGCGTGATACGGAGACGGACACGAGCGCGTAGAGTCCGGCGGCGGAGAGGATCACGGCCATCGCGGCGGTGCCAATCGCGGCGAAAGATGCAAGAATGCCGGGCAGGTCGCGTCGCCGGATGAGCTCGCTCAATGACGCAGGATCATACAATCTCAGTCCCGGATCGATCTTCGTCGCAATCTGGTTCAGGCGCGGCGCAAAACCCGCGAGCGTACGGTTCATGTGAATCGCCATGGTCGCGGGGAACGCGTCGGCCAGCGTTGACGGAACCAGGATCATGTCCGTCTCTCCGCGATCAGTCGGGTCCATCTGCAGGTTCCGGTGAACGCCCACGACCGTGTGCCAGCTTCCCGCCTCACTGCCTCCCTCTGCGGCAGTGCGGAGGCGCACGCCCAGCGGATTGCCGCCGATGTTGCGCGCGAGCGACTCATTGATCACGACGGGTGCGGCGGGGGAGCCGGCGTCGCCGGGCTGGAAGCTGCGCCCCGACACGATCGGGATGCTGAACGCCTCGAAGAAATTGACGTCGACTCTTGAGATGTGCGCATTGCCGTCGCGGTTCGCATTCACCATGAACACCGGTCCACTGCCGCGCTGCGCCTCCAGCTCGACCATCGGGTGGCTCATGCCGGGCAGCGCATCCGCGAACGTCACGGAGGTAACCCCCGGTTCGGCTAGGACGCGGCGCCGGAACTCGTCGTAGACCGTCTGCATGCGGGTCCGGTATTCAGCATCGGTCAGCTCCGTCGCCGCTGAGTTGCCGGTCTCACGGTCAAGCTCGGGCCGAACCGTGAGGACCTGCTTCGACGGGAACTCCGCGCGCTTCGTGTGGTCGTTCCGCATCTCGGACGAAGCGCCAATGCTGACGGGGAGGCAGAGGACCGTGAACGCGACCTGCAGTACGATGATGACGGACCACACACCGCCGAAGCGCATGGAGGGGCCGCCGCGCATGTTCTGCAGAGCGGACTGCACCTGTGCGCCGGTCGCCCTGATCGCGGGGAGCAGTCCTATCAGGACCGCGCCCGCCACGGCCAGCAGTACCGAATAGAGGATGGTTTCCGGCTCGAGGCTGGCATCTGCCCAGAACGCCTGCGGTACCTGCTGCACGACAGCGGTCTGGTGCCAGCGGTATCGCAGCGCGGCGGTGACGAAGCCAAGGCCGACGACGGCGGAGACGCCCGCCAGGACCAGCGACTCGGCGAACAGCTGTGACATCACACGGCGGCGGGTCGCGCCCAGCGCGCTGCGTACGACGATCTCAGACTCGCGCATCGCCGTGCGTGCAAACACGAGCGTTGCGACGTTCGCGCACGCGGCCAGCAGGAACATGAACGTGCCGATGTAGAGCACGAGCATGATGATCGGCCTCGCGGATGTGCGCCGGCTCGTGCCGAACAGCCGGACGTCTGCGCTGATCTGCGCGTGCGTCGCGGGACTCATGGCTGCGATCTGGCGACTCACTGCGTCGAGCTCGACCTGCGCCTTTTCCAGCGATGCGCCCTTCGCCAGTCTGCCGAATACCTTGATGCCCGCACCTTCCAGCGGTGCGCGTGCGGTCATGCTCAGCGGCACCCATGCCTGCTGACTGTGCGGGAACGCGTAGCCGTCGGGCATCACACCGACCACGGTCGCATCGGCGCGACCGAGCCTGATGGATCTACCGATGACGGAGCGATCACCACCGAACCGGTCCCGCCACAGCTCATAGCCCAGTACCGCAACGGGCTGCGCGCCGGCCGCTTCATCAGACGCTAGCAGCGCACGCCCGACCAGCGGCTGCACACCCGTTAGCGGGAACGTGGACGCCGTCACTTCCGCCACACGCACCGGTGCCGTTGCGCCGTCTGCCGCAATCAGGTTGCGCTCGAATGTCCGTACCGCGCTCAGGTCCTCGATCGACTCGAGCTGCGCGCGCCATACCGACAGGTCGTACATCACGCGCTGCTCGACGCCCAGCTCCGCGCTGTTCCACGACTCCACCTGCACCAGCCGGTCACCGTCCGGCAGCGGGATGTCGGGATGCAGCTGGCTGCGCATGTACTCGAACGCCGTCGCACCCAGGGCAATCGCGGCGGCCAGGGCAAGGCCGCCGATGATCGACACCGACGGATACTTGCGCAGCATCCGCGCACCCAGCTTCACATCGATCCACGATATCCCCGTCGTCATGACGACTCTCTCCCGCTCGTAAAGCTGGGCCGCGTCGCTCGAGGGACGCATACGCTCCCACAGAAACCGCGACGTAAAGGACAATGCCTGCACGCAGTACCACAGCTGCGCTCTCAGCACACCGGATTTCTTCATGCGACGGCGGTATAGCTCGTCCATGTCCTCCAGGACCGCGTCCCGGATCTCATCGGGCAGGGATCTTCCGATCAGGCGCGCAGCGAATACAGGCGGTGAAATGCGATCTTCTCCGGTAACGCTCATCGGACCCCACGCAGCGCCGGATCCAAGCCGCGCCAGAGCGCATCCATCCGCTCGCGCGCCTCGCGCAACGCCTGCAGACCCGCGGCCCGCACACGCACACACCGCCGCGGCTTGCCTCCAGGCTCCGGCAGCGCCTCGCTCATCCACGACCTGACGTAGCCCTTCTCCTCCAGGCGACGCAGCGTCACGTACACCGCCGCCGGTGACACCGACCGACCCGTGCAACGCTCGATCTCTTCCGTGATCGGCACGCCGTACACGTCCCCCTCGAGCCTGACGATCGCAAGCAGCACCATCTGCTCGAACTCACCCAGCGACTGCACCGGCATCCCGCCCCTTCTCCTCGACAATGGGCATTACAGACAAAGTCAGTATAATAAAACGCAAACACCCTATGAAGGTTTCGACCGCCCCGAGGGACCAGCTGCGGACGCCAGCCCCCTCAATCCGTCACTGGCCTTTGGCCCTCGTCCTGGCCCTCAATCCGTCATTGGCCTTTGGCCCTGGCCCTGGCCCTCAATCCGTCATTGGCCTTTGGCCCTCGCCGTAGCCCTCGCCCTACTCGGTCCTCAACGCCTCCAGCGGATCGATTCTGGAGGCGCGCAGGGCAGGGACGTAGCTGGCAATCAGGCCGACCGCGAACAGAACAGCCGAGAACCCGGCAAAAGTGACGATGTCGAACGGACTCACGCCGTTCAGGAATGCGGCGAGGAATCGCGACACGCCGAGGGCAATGATGATTCCCGCAAGGACGCCCGTACCGGCGAGGACGGCGCCATGGCGGATGATGAGCCGGACGATGTCGCCTGTCTGTGCACCGATGGCCATGCGGATGCCGACTTCGGACGTCCGCTGGGACACGTTGTACGCCATGACGCCGTATACGCCGAGGACGGCGAGCATGACAGCGATGCCGGCGAAGATGGCGAGCAGCCGCGCCATCAGTGCATTGCCTTCCTGCCACTCCTGTATGAGCTGGCTCATGGTAGCGATGTCGAAGAGCGGCAGGTTCGGATCCGCGCTCCTGACGGCCGCGCGCAGCGGTGGCACGACACTCTCCAGCGGCAGGTCCGAGCGCAGCGCAATGGCGACGGAGCGTACGGGCTGCTGCGACAGCGGCACGTAGACCATCGCCGGCGGCGCTTCGGATCCACCCCACTCCTTTACATCAGCCACGACACCGACGATCTGCCATGTGCGATCCTGCAGCTCGATCTGCTGCCCCACAGGGCTCGCATCGCCCCAGTGCTTCCGCGCGAGCAGCTCGTTCACAATGGCAACGGGTGCACCGCCGTGTGCATCGCGGTCTGTGAAGGCGCGGCCCGAGCGCAGCGGGATTTGCAGAGCGTCGAAGAACGCAGGCGTTATCGAGCGCACCTCCGCGACCGGCCGCTGTGCGTACTCGAGGCCGCGTGTGTCCGCCGTGACGTAGGAAACGCTGGTTCCCCAGCCGGTCATGGGGAGTGCACCGGCGAGTGCGACGCTGGACACGCCGGGTATGGTGGCCAGCCCTTCCTCGAGACCGTCCTGGAACGCGATGAGCTGCAGGGTGTCCGGGTACGCAGTCTCGGGCAGCGTGACACGCATTGTCACCAGGTTGTCGGTCTCGAAGCCGAGATTGGTGTCCGTCGCGCGCGCGTAGCCCTTGATCAGCAGGCCAGCGCAGATCAGCAGGACGAGTGCGAGTCCGATCTCCGCAATGACAAACGACGAGCGCAGCCGGCCCGCGCGCCCGCCGCCGATGGCACCGCGCGTTCCTGAATCCCTCAGTACAGTACCAAGATCCGGCCGCGTGGCGTGAAGTGCGGGCGCGAGCCCGAAGATCAGGCCGGCCGCGAGCGATACGCCAAGCGTGAAAAGCAGCGCGCGGTTGTCGAGGCCGATGCGCTCCACCATCGGGAAGTCGGCCGGCATGATGCTGATCAGTCCGCGCACACCCCACACGGACAGCAGGGCGCCGAGCGCACCGCCGATCAGCGCGAGTACCAGGCTCTCCGTCAACAGCTGACCCGCGACGCGCCAGCGGCCCGCGCCGAGCACCGTGCGTACGGCAATCTCGCGCTCGCGCGTCGCAGCGCGCGCGAGCAGCAGGTTCGCGATGTTGGAGCACGCAATGAGCAGCACGAATGCGACGGCTACCATGCAGATCGCGGCGGCCGTGCGGAACGTCGTATCGAACATGGCGCGGTCGAGGCGCATCACCAGCGATCCGACGCCGTCGTTCGTTGCGCCGTATTCCGACTCCAGTGTTGCAGCGAGATTCTTGAACTCGGACGCCGCCGCGTCCACGCTGGCGCCAGGACGTAGCCGGCCGACGGCGGAAAGCCAGTGGTTGTCCCGCGCCTCCGTCGCCTTCAGACGGAGTGGTGTGTAGATCTCCGTCCGGTTGTTCGGGAACTGGAAATCGGGGCGGAGCACGCCAACGATCGTGTGCGCCTGCCCGTTGAGCAGCAGGGTCGAGCCCAGCGCAGCGGGACTGCCTGCAAACCGCCTCTGCCAGAGCGTGCTGCTGATCACGACGACACGATCGCCGCCCTCGGCATCTTCAGCCGCGGTGAACGTGCGGCCGAGTAGCGGCGTGGTGCCGAAGATCCCGAAGAAATTGCTCGTGACGCGTGAGCCGACCAGCCGCTCCGGCTCGTCGCCCGATGTGACGTTCATACTGCCGCCCGCGAACGCAGCGAGATCGACGGTCCGTGACCGGTCGCGCAGGTCCTGGTAGTCCGGCGGTGAGAGGCTGAGCCGGTCCCAGTCCTTCGCCGGGTTGTTCGACCAGACGCGCACGATCTGATTCGCGTCCTCGTATGGCAGCGGCCGCAGCAGGAACGCGTCGAGCGCACTGAACATCGTGGTGTTCGCCGCCACACCCACTGCCAGCGATACAATGGCGAGCACGAAGATCAGCGGTGCACGCACCATCGACAGCAGGGCAAAGCGGATGTCGGCGAGGACGCGGTCCATATCAGTCGTTGCGCAGCGCGTCGATCGGGTCCAGGCTGCTCGCGCGGTGTGCGGGCATGTAGCTGGCCAGCATGCCCATGCCGATCATGATCACGGACATCAGCGCGAACACGCGCGGGTCTACCGCCTTGATGCCGAACAGCAGCGTCGCGAGGACGCGCGTGGATGCGAGTGCTCCGACGATGCCGATCACCACCCCGACCATCACCACCTTCGCGCCCTGTGACACGATCTGCCGCCGGACCGCGGACTTCGTCGCACCCAGTGCCATGCGCACACCGATCTCACGCGTGCGCTGCGCGACGACGTACGACAGAACGCCGTACAGGCCGACCGCGCCGAGGATCAGCGCCAGTGCGGACACTACACCCAGCGTCAGCATGGTGAACGAGAGTTGAATCATCGAACGCCGCGCCAGGAACTCCATCGTGTACTCACGGTAGACCGGCGCTTCCGGGGCGATCTCGCGGACGAGGCTGCGGACTTCCTGCGCCAGCGTGCCGGCGCGCGCCGACTTCACGACATAGGCCGGGGAGCCCATGCCCCACGTGTCGGCGGTCGGGCCGGTCAGCGGGAAGTAGAATACGCCCTGGCCGGGCTGTCTCCAGTCATCCTGCTTCACGTCGCCTACGACTCCCACGACTGTGAACGGAATCGTGTCGGTTCCGCCGAAGCGCGGGCGCAGCGTGCGTCCGAGCGGACTCACGCCGGGCCAGAGCTTCTCCGCCGCGGCCTTGCTCACGATGATGTTGCGGTTGGGCGTGAACGCCTCATCGGACGTGAACGTGCGGCCGGCGAGGAGCGGAATGCCGAGTACCTTGAAGTAGTCTCCGCCGGTGAAGTTGAAGTTCAGCAAGGCGGGGTCCGCATCGCCGGTCATTGCGTCGCTGCGAACCGTGATCGTCGGCGTGCTCTCGTCCAGTGGAATGTTGTTGACGACGCCGACGTCCGTGACACCCGGCAGGGCGCGCAGGCGCTCCATGAAGTTGAGGTGCATGCGGCCGTAGGACGGCCCGTCGTTGAGCGCCGGCTGCTCGGGCGCGAACTGGAACGTGTAGATGTTCTCCGTGGTGTATCCCGGATCGACGTGGCGCAGACGCTGGAAGCTCTGCACCAGCAGTGCGGAACCGATGAGCAGCACCAGTGCAAGCGCGGTCTGCGCAACGACCAGTGCGTCACGACCCCACTGCCGCCGTCCCGTCGAGCCGCGGCCGCCATCCCGCAGCGCAGTGAGATCAGGCGACGAGGAACGCAGCGCCGGTGCCAGACCGCACGCGAGACCGACCAGCACCACCATCGCGAACGCTGCCGCGAGCGTCTTCATGTCGATGCCGACGTCCGCAAGACGGGGAATCCCCTCCGGCGCCGCGCGCAGGAACAGCGGCAGCGCGGCTGCACTGAGACCGATTGCGATCAGGCCGGCCACCAGTGCTACGACGAGCGACTCCGTCATCTGGTAGCGGATGAGCTGGATGCGCGAGGCACCGATCGCACGGCGCACCGTGCTGTCACGACGGCGGGACTCCGCGCGGACCATGAACAGGTTCGCGATGTTGGCGCATGCGATCACGAGCACGATTGCGACACCGCCGAGCAGCACCCAGAGCGATGTCCTCACGGACGGGCCGACCATGCGGTCGAGAACGGGTGACACGACCGAACGGTACTGGCCGATCAGGCGGGCGTACGCGGGCGGTCCGCCGAAACGGTCGGGCAGTCCCTTCGCGAGCTGTGTCAGCTCGTTCTCGAGCTGCTCCGGCGTCACGCCAGCCTTCATGCGTGCGACCATCGCCGCGCCCATCTCGCCGGGGTTCACGTCATCGAGCTGGATGACGGTCGGAACCCAGAGCATCGTCTGGTCGGACGGGAAGGGGAAATCCCTGCCCATCACGCCGACGAGCTCGCGCATCGTGTCAGAGACGAAATACGACCTGCCGATCACGTTCGGGTCTCGGCCGAACCACGTGTTCCAGAGCTGGTCGCTGATCACGAAGACACGGTCGCCATCCTCCTCGCGCGGCAGACGGCCGATCTGCGGGCGGACGCCGAGCGTGGCATACATGTCCGTCGTCGGCCACGCCATCCGGATCCGCTCGACACGGTCGCCCGCGCGGAATGTGGACGTGCCACCGCCGAACGCGAAAATGCCGTCGATCAGCTTCGAGTTCTCCTTGTAGTGCATGTAGAAG
>DASUXU010000099.1:0-6360 GCA_036377735.1 Longimicrobiales bacterium | reverse complement strand
GAGCGCTCCTGGATCTTCCGCACCGTCGGCTACGGCAACTCCGCGTCCGTGTGGAAAGACATCATGTCCGCCCTGCGCCTGGTCGGCTACGACCACGTCATCAGCATCGAGCACGAGGACTCGCTCATGTCCGCCGGCGAGGGCTTGCGGAAGGCGATCGAGTTCCTGACGCCGCTGCTGATCCGGGAGTCGGCTGGTGAGGCGTACTGGGCGTGACGGCCGGGCGAGGGCGATGGCGAGGGCGAAAGGCCAATTAGGGCGAGGGCGAAGGCCAGGGCCAAAGGCCAATGACGCCGTTGTTCCGATTGGCCTTTGGCCTTCGCCCTCGCCCTCGCCTTTACCGCCGTGTTCGGCGGTCAATCGCCCACGAGGCGTCTCTTTTTCAACGCTGAGTCAGTTTGACGCCGGATTTGGCGGTCAGGCGACCACGGCAGTGCCCGCGCGGCGGCGCCGTGGGCGATCGGCCGCCAAATGCGGCGGTCAGATTCCTCAGGCCGTCGCGTCAGTCCTCTGTGGGTCAGTTGACCACCACTACTATCCGCCCGCGTGGTCGAACATGCGGGCAATTCATCAGAACTGAACCGGGGGCGATGAGCATGCGACGAATCTGCCGGATGGTACTGGCCGGGCTCATGTCGATCTGCGTCCCCTCTGTGGTTCCTGCCTCGCCCGTCGCTGCGCAGAGCACGCTTACGCTCGTCGTCTCACAGAAATACGGGTGGGAGGATCTGACTGAGGCGGACCGTCCGCTGACCGCGAAGGAGAAGGTGGTCGGCGGTGGTGTGTTGTCGGTAGTGGGTGATTTCGCGGTTGGGGCGGATGGTCGCGTGTACGTACCGGACGGCCCCAACCACAAGATCGTCGTATTCAACGCGTCTGGATCCCTGAACAGCGTGCTGGGTGGGGACGGCGATGGCCCGGGAGAGTTGCGGAGGCCTGTTCGGGTAACGCTGGACGACAAGGGTGCGGCATATGTCTACGACATGCAGACGAATCGCATCTCACATTTCGGCCCGCGCGGCGAGTTCGTCAGAACATTCGCATTTCCCGGATCCAATGCGACGAACCTCGACTGGGCCGCGGGTCTTCTCTGGGCAGACCGGTGGGTCACGGGGGCGAAGAGGTCGCTGCTCGCGCTCGATGAGAAGACGGGTGCTGTGCGCGACAGCGCGCTCGTCCTGACTGCGCAGGAGCTGGACATCGCAACGCACGGCAGCCCGCCGCGCATATACTCGGACGGCCGCAGCATCTTTGCAGCGAGTCCGGTTCCGGGCACGTGGTATCCGATCAGCCCGCCCGGCAATGTGCGCGGCAAGGTCCGATTCCCTGACGCCAGGGGATACACGCGCACGATCGGCAGCACGAGCGGTGTTCGAACCGTCACCGACCAGGTGCGTGGTTTCGCCGTGAGGCCGGATGGCTCGGCCGTGCTGGTCTACATGCATCGCACGAAGCTCGCGGAGCGGCGCGGCGAGACGCCGCAGGATGTGACGACCCTGGAGATCATAGCTCCGAATGGAACGAGCCGCGGGTCCTATTCATTCCCGGACGGGGTCTACGTGTTCGGCGTCGTACTGCGAGGCGAGGACATGTATGTGGGCGTGACGGATGAAGTTCCCCAGGTCTGGCGCGTGCGCCTGCAGCAGAGGACTCCGCAATGAACATTATCCGCTTCGCGGCGCGCAGCCTGCTTAGGGCATGGGGTGTTGCCGCCGTCGTGGTGGTCACGCTGGCATCGGGTATCGCGGTGGTCACGGGTCTGTTCGCGCTGCTGAACGGATGGGCCTGGGCGGATCTTCCCTACGAGCGGGCCGACCGCATCATGGCGATCGGCGTGCAGGAGCCGCGCGAGTCGGGCGAGCTGAGCTTCCTGAGTCCGGACCTCCTGGCGGATGTGCGCAGTCTCACGCCGGTATTCGCAGAGGTCGCGGCATATGAGGAGAGCGACGTCACACTCCGTCAATCCGGATCGACCCGCATTGCGACTGTAACACGGGCGGAGCCCGGCCTCTTTCCGCTTCTGCGCGTGGGTGCTGCAGCAGGCCGGCTGTTCTCGGAGGATGATGCGGATGATGTCGCCCTGCTTACGCATCATCTCTGGCGCGATCGGTTCGACGGCTCTCCGGCTGTCATCGGTCAGACTGTATACATCGAGGGGCGGGCGCACACGGTGATCGGCGTCCTGCCGGAGTCCTTCGTGCTCAAGCGGGCAGAAGTGGTTGTGCCGCTGCGGGTGCGCGCCGGTGACTACGTCAAGGCCGTCGGTCGCCTGCGTGACGGCGTGACGCCGGACATGGCGCGGCAGCGCGTGGGCATGTTGACGGTGGTTCGGGGTGAGGATTATCGAGCCGGATCCGTGATGAGCATCAATGAGGACATGCTGGAACGCGTGTCGTTCATGCGCGCGAGCTTCATGCTGATTCCGTTCGCGGCGGCGACACTTTTCGTGCTGCTGATCGCATGTGCCAATGTACTGACGCTGCTGCTGGCGCGTGGTATCGACCGTCGTGCGGACCATTCGATTCGAGCTGCACTCGGCGCGTCACGGTTTCGCCTTGCATTGGAGAATTTCGTCGAGTCATGCATTCTTGCGGCCATGGCGACGGCACTCGGCGTTCTTTTCGCGTCGTGGGGACTGAAGCTGTTCGTGGCTTACGTGCCGGCCAACTTCCCGCCGTGGCTGCGCTTTCCCATCGACGGCAACGTCGCGCTCTTCGCCGGCTGCGCCGCCCTGACCGTCATGGTGGCCATAGGCTGGGCGCCGGCACGTGAGGCCGGCCGCGCGGGTCCGATCTCGCTCCTGAACAAGAGCACCGCGACGAAGGGTGGTTCGGAGTTGGGCTTCGGACGCCGGCTGGTGATCACGGAAGTCGCACTCGCCGCGGCGCTGTTCATCGGGATGCTGCTGATGGTTCGCAGCCTGAATAACACCCGCACGTTCGATGTCGGTTATGACGACGCCAACATTGCGACCGCGCCTGTACGCCTGGACACCGCGCGATTTAGGACCGATACGGAGATCGATGCATATTTGAATCGGGTGAACGCATCGCTCGCCCGCATCCCGGGCGCGTTGACGGCGTTCACGGGAGACTTCGCGGGGTTTCGCTCAGCAGTTCCAAATTCCGTGCGATACACTCGAGTGTCGCCCGGTGTGCGCCTGGGAGACGTCAGTCTGAAGCCCGACGAATTCGTCGTCGTCTCGCCTGCCTACTTCGACATGATCTCGGTGAAGCCGCTGGCCGGCCGCCTCTTTAGGGACGCTGACGTTCCTGGCGCTCCCCTGGCCGCGGTGGTGACATCCGCCTTCGCAGACCGGATCGGCGGCGCAGCCGCCGTCGGGAAGACTCTGCGGCTTGAAGGCGTTGATACGGCAGCCGCCACCGTGGTCGGCATCGTGCCGGACCGCAACCGGCTGCGCAGCAATGCTGTCTCGATGTTCGCGGACCAGCCGGATCTCATTTTTCTTTCGAGCCGCCAGGCGCGCACCATCGCCCCGACGTTCCTTCTGAAGAATGCGCGCGGAGTGACGGAGGTCCGCACACTGCTCGCCGCACTGCATGAAGCCGATCCGGATGTTGCGACGTGGGGTCAGGCCCGCCTGCTCGAGGATGCGAACCGGAGTACCCTCCTCGGCGTCCGCATCACCGCGCAGCTCCTCGGGATCCTGGCCGCACTTGCTCTGTCGCTTGCAATGCTCGGGCTGTTCGGCGTGCTCGCCTACAGCACACGCGCGCGCACGCGCGAGATCGGAGTGCGAATGGCACTCGGGGCAACGGCACGCACGATCACCCGTCAGATGATGGGCGAGACACTCCGTCTCATCGGTATCGGCCTCGTCGGGGGCGCATTGCTCGGAATGGCGATCGGCCGCCTTCTCGGCGGTTTTCTGCTCGACGTGCCTGTCGTCGACCCGGTGAGTCTTGTCACCGTCGTCGCACTTTTCAATGGCATCGCGCTTCTGGCGGCCTGGCTTCCCATTCGCCGGGCACTGCACAACGATCCGATTTCTGCGCTCAGACCTGAGTAGTGTCCATTCTTTCACCACAACTCGAACCAGTGAAGGAGTACCTGGAATCTTTCCCATACCCGGAGACACTGCCCTTCTACGACCGCGTCGTCGCAAGCGGGCCGGACCGGCTCTGGGTCCGCCAGTTTGCCGTTCCGGGGCAGGACAGTGCGACGTGGTCTCTGTTCGATCACGCCGGCACCGCGATCTCCACGATGCGCACACCCGTCGCCCTCGAGCTGTTGAATGCCGGCACCGGCAGGATCATCGGTTCGCAGCCGCGCGAGGACGGTGCCGAGCAGGTGTTGGTGTGGACGGTTCCGGATGTGCGCTGACCAATCTGACAACAGGCTACCGATGAATGGTGTGACTGGTTGCGGCATGGCGTTCGCGATTACGATCATGCTGCCGGTATGCGCGCCGGACACGCCTGCGCCGCAGCGGACGGAATCCAGCATCACGTGGGGCGGCACAATCGACATGGAGGAAAGCGACTCCACACTGCTTGCGCTGCCGGTTGCGACACGCGATGGCGACGGCTTCCTGGTCGCCGACCACATGGAGGCGCAGATCCGGCGGTATGACGGAGATGGCGGACTCGACTGGAGTGCGGGGCGGAAGGGGGACGGTCCGGGCGAGTTCCACAATCCTACTTCTGTCGCGCGGCTGCCGAACGGCGAAGTCCTGGCGACGGACTTCAGGTCGCGCCTGGTCCGCTACACAGCCGATGGCACCCGGGTCCTTGCGACTACCACACTGCCGCTGTCGCGCGTCGAGCGCGTTATGCCGCTTTCCGATGAGCGCGTCATTCTCGCAGGTATGGAGAAGACGGAACACTCGTGCACGTCTGGAATCTGCAGAAGGACTCAGTGGAGCGGAGCTTCTTCCGCGGGCTGGACCACGTCGTGAACAAGAACTTCGCGGCCGCCGTGGATTATGTGCTGCTCGCCCGGCGCGCGGACACACTGGCCGTCGTCTACTCGATCTCCGACTCCGTCTACTACTATACGATCGATGGCGAACGCGTCGGCGCCATGCGCATGCCGGCCGACAGCTTCCGCCTGGTCGAGCCCGTCCTGCCCGGTGAGCGCATCAACACCGACATGGCATTCCGCAAAACGTGGATGGAGTCACTGGACGTGGTGTCACGCATCGTGTGGCTGGGCGACGGCACTCTCGTGCTGCAGTACCGCCCGCCATCCGTCGGCGGGCCGGGCAGTACGCCATGTTACTGCACTTCACGAGAGACGGGCAGAAGCTGCTGGAAATTCGGACGCCGCCACTCCTGTCGCACGACTTGGCCACTGACAGCCTCTATTTCGTCGCGCCGGACGCCGAAGCGCCCAACCGATGGATCTCGGCGATCATCAACTGACAGGCGTGCTGTTCTACAGCGACGTGTGAAGGAATGTGCACGCGACGCAGTGTGGGCGACAACGACGGCGGCGTAGCACCGTCGGCGACGTAGCACCGTCGGCGGGCAAGCACGATGCGTGGCGGTGAAGCGCCCACAGCCTGAGGATTTCTGTGAGCCGTGGCATTTTGACGCCGGATGTGGCGTCAGGCGTCCACGGCAGGGCACCCGCGACGGCGCCGTGGACGATCGGCCGCCAAATGTGACGGCCTGGATTCCGCAGTCGGCGCGCACGCCGCTGAAATGGTCAGTTCCCACCCCCATTACGGAACGGGCGAAGGCGAGGGCCAGGGCGAAAGGCCCATGCCCCTCGTCCCTTCCCTGACCCTGGCCCTGACCTTGGCCCCCAAATTGGCCTTTGGCCTCTGGCCTTCGCCTTCGCCGCGCGGACCCTCGCCCGGCCTTCTACGGCCTCTTGTCCCGCGCGACCATTACGATCCGAATGGCTTCGTCCCGCTCGGCACCCGTCAACACCAGCCGCGGCGCCCTCACCCTCTCACTGCCCTGCCCGACTTCCTGCTGCACGAGCTTGATGAGCTGGACGAACTTGGGAACGGTGTCCATGCGGAGCATGGGGAGGAACCACTCGTAGAGCTTGCGGGCTTCGACGGCCTTCCCGTCGCGGGCGAGCTCGTAGAGGCGCACGGATTCCGAGGGAAAAGCATTCACCAATCCGGCGATCCAGCCGTTGGCGCCCATGAGCGCGCACTCGACGACCATGTTGTCGAGGCCGGCGAAGAGAGCCAGCCGGTCGCCGAGGGCTTCGCGCAGGGCGGTGAGGAGGCGGACGTCGCCTGAGGAATCCTTCAGGGCGTGCACGTTCGCATTCGTCTCGCACAGCTCGCGCACGTCGCGCGGCGACAGCTCCACGCCATACGCAATCGGGTTGTTGTAGAGCATGCACGAGAGCGGCGTCGCCTGGATGACGGCGTTGAAG
>DASUXU010000098.1:0-17194 GCA_036377735.1 Longimicrobiales bacterium | reverse complement strand
AGCCCGAAATGGTGTTTGGATGCCACGGCATCCTCAAGCGACTCGATCAGGCGATGGCCCACGAATAAAGAACAGCAGGGGCGCTTTCGCGCCCCCTGGGGATGACTACGCCCTGTTGACTGCGCCCTTTCTAATGGTGTTTTTGCTATTACAACGGATCGACGGTTTCAGACGGCCCGGTGGCGGGCGGCCATGCCTTCGGCGGTGAGACGGCGGAGGTAGATGCCGGCGTAGTTCTCGTCGATGGCGGCGAGCCGGTTCTCGGGAGCGGCAGGATACTTCGCCGCGCAGCGGTCACATTGAATATTCCGGTCGTCGCCGATGCCCTGGAGACGCCAGTTTCCGACGCACTCGGCGGATCGGTGTTCGATTGATGTCATGTGCCCTCACTATCCAGCGTTGCACCCTCAAAGTGCAAGCTCCAAGCCAGTATGATCAGCAGCCCGGAACCGTTGGGGCACACTGGACAATGATCAGGCGGGTGATCTGGGACACGGCAGCATCACCCGTCTCGTCGAATGCCACGGCCTGGACGTCGAAGCGCGTGTTGGTGACCCGGTTCGGCACCATCAGAGTGAAGATATGCGTGGTATCCGCACGCGGCGGGAAGGTGATCACAACCGAGTCCTGTTTGATCCCGGCGATCCGTGCAACAATGCCAGCACCTGTCAGCCGTCCGTCCGCTGCCGTGTCCCGCGCCAGGACCGTAATGGCGACGGCGTGCTCGCCGAGGACGGTCGTGTTCGTGAGTGGCGCGACGACCCTCGCGAGGAGGGTGGGCACCGGATCGGGCAGCTCCGTGGGGTCCGGCCGCGGACGGTCGCCCGCACACGCGATGGTAACCGCGGAAGCGGCGATGATCAGGAGACGGGCGAGATGACGTCGCATACAGACACACGGTTGAAGTTGGCCTCGGTGCGTGAAGCTGCGCCACCGGGGTCACAGCGTCAATCGCGCACGGTCTGCCGCATCGGCAGTCCTGCCGGGCACATGGATTGCCCGCCCGGGACTGCGACGCAAACGCATACCAGGATGGAAACGTGTTGAATCCCGAAAGACTGACGATCAAGGCGGGCGAGGCGATCCAGGCGGCACTGTCGGAGGCGAGCCGGCGTGGCAACCCGTCGCTCGAGGACGTGCATCTCCTGAACGCGCTGCTGGCGCAGGATGACACGGTGGTCCTCCCGATCCTGCAGAAGGTCGGAATGAACATCGCGCGGCTGCAGGAGTCGCTGCAGCGGTCACTGGAGCGGCTGCCGAAGCAGACGGGCGGATCGTCGCCGGGCGCGAGCCGCGAGCTGAACCAGATCTTCGACGTCGCCCAGGCGCAGGCGACGCTTCTGGGTGACGAATACACGTCGACTGAGCACCTGCTGCTCGGTCTGGCCGGCGTGAAGGGTTCGATCACGCGGGACCTGCTGGCGGAGCAGGGTGTCTCGCTGGACGACCTGAAGGAGGCACTGGAGTCCGTACGGGGCGCGCACCGGGTAACGGACCAGACCCCCGAGCAGCAGTACCGCGCGCTGGAGCGGTTCACGAAGGATCTCACCGAGATCGCGCGGCGTGGCAAGCTGGACCCGGTAATCGGTCGTGACGAGGAGATCCGGCGGGTCGTCCAGGTGCTCAGCCGCCGGACCAAGAACAATCCCGTTCTGATCGGTGAGCCGGGTGTCGGCAAGACCGCGATCGTCGAGGGGCTCGCGCAGCGCATTGTGAACGGGGACGTGCCGGAGACGCTGCGCGACAAGCGGCTGGTCGAGCTCGACCTGGCCGGAATGATCGCGGGCGCGAAGTTCCGCGGCGAGTTCGAGGAACGCCTCAAGTCCGTGCTCAAGGAGATCTCGCAGGCGAACGGCCGATACATCGTCTTCATCGATGAGATGCACACGATCGTGGGCGCGGGCGCGGCCGAGGGCGCGGTGGACGCGGGTAACATGCTGAAGCCCGCACTCGCGCGCGGCGAGCTGCGCGTCGTCGGTGCAACCACCCTCGACGAGTATCGCAAGCACATCGAGAAGGATCCTGCACTCGAGCGGCGGTTCCAGCCGGTGTTCGTCGGCGAGCCGAGCGTCGAGGCGACCATAGCCATCCTGCGCGGCCTGAAAGAGCGCTACGAGGTGCATCACGGCATCCGCATCACGGACGGCGCGCTGGTCGCGGCGGCAAGACTGTCCGACCGCTACATCGGCGGGCGGTTCCTGCCGGACAAGGCCATCGACCTCATCGACGAGGCATCCTCGCGTCTGCGCATCGAGATCGACTCGCTGCCGCAGGAGATCGACGAGGTCGAGCGCCGCATCACGCAGCTCGACATCGAGCGGACCGCGCTCGAGGGGGATGCGGACCGATCCGCTGCCGAACGCAGGAGCCGGATCGAGGCGGAGCTCGCGGAGCTGCGCGAGCGTGCGAACGGGATGAAGGCGAGCTGGCAGGCGGAGAAAGACCAGATCGCGAAGATCCGTTCGTTGAAGGCGAAGCTGGACGAGATGCGCGTGGAGATGGAGCGCGCGACTCGCCTCGCGGACCTTACGCGGGCGGCGGAGCTGCAGTACGGCGAGATGCCGCGCGTGGAGCGCGAGATCACGGAAGCGGAAACGCGCCTCGCCGAGCTGCAGAAGAAGGGCAAGTTCCTGAAGGAGGAAGTGGACGCGGACGACGTGGCGCAAGTCGTGGCGAAGTGGACGGGCATTCCCGTCACGCGCATGCTCGAGACGGAGCGCCACCGGCTGACGCATCTCGAGACGGAGCTGGGAACGCGGGTGATTGGACAGAGCCAGGCGATCACCGCGGTGTCCAACGCGGTGAGACGGAGCCGCGCGGGGCTGCAGGACCCCAACCGCCCGATCGGCAGCTTCATCTTCCTCGGCCCGACCGGTGTCGGCAAGACGGAGACGGCGCGCGCGCTGGCGGAGTTCCTGTTCGACGACGAGAATGCGATGGTCCGCATCGACATGTCGGAATACATGGAGAAGCACGCGGTCTCGCGGCTGATCGGCGCGCCGCCGGGATACGTGGGCTATGAGGAAGGCGGCCAGCTCACGGAGGCCGTGCGCCGCAGGCCGTACTGCGTGGTGCTGTTCGACGAGATCGAGAAAGCGCACCCCGACGTGTTCAACATCCTGCTGCAGATCCTGGATGACGGCAGGCTGACGGATTCACAGGGCCGCGTCGTCGACTTCCGCAACAGCGTGATCATCATGACGTCCAACATCGGCAGCCCGCTGATCCTGGAGCGCAGCGGCAGCGAGTGGAGCGGTGTGGAGAAGGCCGTGATGTCGGAGCTGCAGCGTCACTTCCGGCCGGAGTTCCTGAACCGCGTGGATGATGTGATCGTGTTCCGGCCGCTGGACCGCGCGGAGCTGCGCCGCATCGTGGACCTTCAGCTCGAGCGCGTGCGCGCGCTGCTGCGCGAGCGTGACATCACGCTGAACATCACGGAAGCGGCGGAGGACGTGGTGGCGGAGGAGGGTTTCGATCCGGTGTATGGCGCGCGGCCGCTGAAGCGGGCGATTCAGCGCATGGTGCAGAATCCGCTGGCCATGCAGCTGCTCGAGGGCGCATTCAGTGATGGCGACACCATCGTCGCGGATGCAGAGGGTGGACACATCGTATTCAGGCGACACGGCTGAGATTTCGCTTGACACCCGGCGTGGCGGGATACAGCTTCGGACGCGGGTATCCCGCCTTCCATCCAACGGAAATGATGACGATGACATCACGGATACGGATCCGCGGCGTTGCCGCGCTGCTTCTGCTCGTCCTGACCGCTGCTGCCTGTGCCAGCGGTGCGCGCAGTGCCACACAGTCCACCAGCGGCCTCGCGCCGAGCATGGTGATCGAGCGGTTCCTGCGCGCGGTCAACTCCAATGACCTGGACACCATGGCCAGCCTGTTCGGCGACCAGGCCGGTCCGTGGAGCAGCACTGTGTCGAAGAAGGATGCGGACGATCGGCTCTATACGATCGCCACGATCCTGCGCCACACCGATTACAAGCTGCAGGCTGAGCAGATCGTGCCGGGGCGTCGCGACGAAGCGATCCGCCTGCCCGTCGAGCTGGTGATCAAGGACAAGCGCCACGTCCTGCCCATCACGCTCGTCCGTTACGGCAACGGCTGGCTCATCGAGAACATCCCGCTCGAGGTCGTGACCGGCGCGCGCTAGCTCTCGCCTTCGACCAGCTCGATCAGAACGCCGGCCGTCGAGCGCGGATGCACGAACGCCACGAGACGGCCGTGCGCGCCGTGGCGGGGCGTGCGGTCAATCAGCTCGAAGCCCGATTCCGACAGACGGTCGAGCGTCGCGGCCAGGTCCTTCACCCGGTATGCTATGTGGTGAATGCCCTGGCCGCGTTTCGCGAGGAACCGGCCGACGGGCGTATCGGGAGAGAGCGGTTCGAGCAGCTCCAGTTTCGCCGTGCCGCTTCCCACGAATGCTACGTTCACGCCCTGCGCCTCGACACGCTCGGCCGGCCCGGCCGCAGCGCCCGCAAGTGTCTCGAAAATGCGTTGCGCCCCAACGATGGACGGGACGGCTATCGCGATGTGGTCGACGGGTAGTTCCAAGGGCTTGCTCCGGCCAGTAAATTGCAACCACGCTTCCGTCGGGAAGCTTAACAGGTGGCGTCGCGCGGAGCCACGAGATCCGCCGGGAGCCAGAAGCACGCGTCCAAAGCAAGGAGATACGGATGGCCGACAACGCCAAGCCGATCGAAGTTACAGACGGCACATTCGGCAGTGAGATCGAGAGCGGGACGGGCCTGTCTCTCGTGGATTTCTGGGCGACGTGGTGCGGCCCGTGCCGCATGGTCGCCCCGATCGTCGAGCAGCTCGCGCAGGAGCACCAGGGCAATCTGAAGGTTGCCAAGGTGGATGTGGATGCGAACCAGGGCGTGGCAACGCGCTACAACATCCGGTCGATCCCGAGCATCCTGTTCTTCAAGGATGGCAAGCACGTGGACACCGTCGTGGGTGCCGTTCCCAAGTCGATCCTCGATCGCAAGATCGCCGAGCACATGGGCTGAACGATTCGAGGGGCGGAAGCGATTCCGCCCCTCGTCGCATCTGCTGCCGTATTGCGGCCCTTCCTGCGCGGCCTTCGCCCCGCCACCCTTCCCACTCCGCCCTGTCCGTCGTACCGTAACTCCATGTCCAGCCTGTATGTTGTAAGCACGCCGATCGGTAACCTCGAGGATATCACGCAGCGCGCGCTGCGTATCCTCGGCGAGGCGGATCGCGTGCTGGCGGAGGACACGCGGCGCACTGCGATTCTGTTCAAGCGCTATGGCATCACCACGCCGCTCGTGTCCGCGCACGCGCACAACGAGGCCGGCCGCGCGGCGCAGGTGGTCGGATGGCTCGAGGCGGGCGAGACCGTGGCACTCGTTTCGGACGCGGGCACGCCGCTGCTGTCCGATCCCGGCGCTCGCATTGTCACGGACGTGATTGCCGCGGGACACGACGTCGTGCCGGTGCCGGGCGCGTCCGCGCTGCTGAGCGCGCTGGTTGGTGCCGGCTTCGACACTGCGGCGTTCACGTTCCTGGGTTTTCCGCCGAGGTCGGGCCGCGACCGCAAGGCTGTGCTGGAGCGCGTGGCCGGCCTGGACCACACGGTTGTGCTGTACGAGGCACCGCCGCGCGTGCACGCACTGCTGGTCGACCTTGCCGCGGTGTGCGAAGACGGCCGGCGCGCCGTGGTCGCGCGGGAGCTGACCAAGATCCACGAGACGTTCCAGCGCGGAACCCTCGCCGAGCTGGCGCGCTACTACGAGGAGGCGCCGCCGCGCGGCGAAGTGGTGGTGCTGGTGGAGGGCGGGACCGGCGGCCGGGCGATGGCCGTCGAAGACCCGGCCGCCGTCGCACACGGGCTGCTCGCAGAGGGCGGCCGACCGAGCGGTGTGGCGCGCGAGCTCGCCCGACGGCTCGGCCTGTCCCGCAACGAGGCGTACGAGATCGTCCTGGCCGCTGCTGCCGCCGTGAACCCCGAATCCGGTGAGCCCGAGTGACACGCACCTCCAGAGCTTTCATCCTTGCGACGGCATTCCTGTCGGTGACGGCATTCCTGTCCGTGACGGCATTCGCGCCTGCGACGCCATTGGTGCGGCTTGCTGGCGAGCCGCTCGTCATCGGGCAGCTGCAGTACGACGGCGGCGGGGACTGGTATGCGAACCCGTCGGGTCTGCCGAACCTGATGAAGGCGATCTCGGCCCGGCTGGGTGTGAGAATGGCCGAACGGCCGGTGCAGCTCCGGCTGACGGACCCGGGGCTGTGGAACGTTCCGTATCTCTACATGACGGGCCACGGCAATATCCGGTTCACCGACGAAGAGGTGCGGCTGCTGCGGACGTACCTGCTCCAGGGCGGGTTCCTGCATGCGGACGACAATTACGGCATGGACGAGTCGTTCCGCCGCGAGATCCGGCGGGTATTCCCTGACAACGAGCTGCGCGAGATCCCGCTCGACCACCCGGTCTATCACACGGTGTACGACTTCCCGGCCGGTCTGCCGAAGGTGCACAAGCATGACGACAAACCGGCGCAGGGCTTCGGTATCATCCACAACGGGCGGCTGCTGGTGTATTACAGCTACCAGAGCGACCTCGGCAACGGCTGGGAGGACCAGGACCGCTACGGCGATCCGCCGGCGTCCCGCGAGGCCGCGCTGGCAATGGGTGTGAATCTTTTCGCATACGCACTTGCACAGGTGGCCCGATGAACGTGGCACAACGATGACAGCCGAGCAGAGGTCGCTGCGCGCCATCATGGAGGCGGCAGTGCACACGGTGAGACGTGATGCGCTGCTGTCGGCCGTCGTACTGATGGCTGCGGCCGTGCCCCTCGTGCTGCTCATCGGCTGGCTCGCCGGCGGATGGGCGACACCGTCGCCGGTGCCACTGCTGCTCGAAGCCGCTGCGCTGCTGGGCGGAGTGATCTATCTGGTGCTGGCCCGGCGTCGCATGCAGAAGACGCTGGACGAGCGGGCCGTCACGCACGCCGCGGAGACGCAGCTGGCACTGCCGAACGGCGCACTGCACGGCGCGCTCGAGCTCGGCCGCGCGCTGCCGGAAGGTGCATCCGCCGCATTGGCTCATCGGTCGGAGCGCGAGCTCGTTGCGCACATGATCAGTGCTACGCCGCGCGACCTGACCGGCGCACTCGGCAGGGAATGGCGCAGGCGGCGTACGACGACGGTGGCTGCATTCAGCGCGCTCGTCGCAATCGTCTGCATTCTCGGGTTTGCCTCACCCGCGCGCAGCCGCGCGGCCTGGGCGCCGCTGCTGCATCCGGTTCGCTCGATGACACCGCCCGCACTCCAGCCGCTGCAGGTACTGCCGGGCAACACCACGGTCGCGCGCGGTGGCGAAGTAGTGGTGCGCATTGCAGCGCCCGCCCGCTCTGCGGTCACGCTCTACTGGCGCGTACAGGGCGACATCGAGCGGAAGCAGGTGCTGAGTGTTCTCGGCGACAGCGCACAGCACACGCTCGATCAGCTCGATGGCGTGACGACGTACCGCGTCGACGCGCCGGACGGCGCGCGCACTGCGCGCTTCACGATCACGCCCGTCGACCCGCTGCTGGTCTCCGAGCTCGCGGCCGACATCATCTTCCCGGCATACCTCGGACGTCCCGCAGAGCGGTATGACGGCGAGGTGCCCGCGCTGGAGCTGCCGGAAGGGACGGTCCTCGCGCTGCGTGGCCATGCAACCCGCGCACTGGCGCAGGGTGCGCTGCGGCCGGACTCCGGTGATGCAGTGACGTTCGACGTGGATGGCGCAGCATTCAGCGCGCGCTGGACACCGCACGCGCCGGGACTCTACGCGTGGCACATGCGCGACAGCGATGGCAACGAGCTGGCCGTGCAGCCGCCGCCGATTGCGGTAACGATCGTGCCGGACGCACCGCCGACGGTGTCGATCACGTATCCGGCCGTCGATACCGTGTTCGGACCGGAGCTTCAGCTCGCGGTGGCAGCGGACGCGCGCGATGACTACGGCGTAGTGGCTGCCAGTCTCGTGAGCTGGCGCGTGAGCCGGAATGGCGCGCGCGACGCGGTCGTGGAGACACCGCTCTCGCAGGGCGGGGAGGACCATGTGGAGCTGCGCGCGATCCTGGACGCGAGTGCGCGCGGCCTCACAGCGGGTGATACACTGAAGTATTTCGTGCGTGTTCGCGACAACTCACCGCGCGGCCAGGTTGCAGAGTCACGCACGTACTCGATCCGCCTGCCGGGTGTGAGCGAGCTGCGTGATGCCGCGGGCGACCAGGCGGAAGAGCTGCTGCGACGGAGTGCGGAGCTGCAGAAGCAGGCAGCGAAACTGCAGCAGGACACGCGCAACACGCAGCGCACGACGACTGCGAACAACGCGCGGCGGGCGACTGGCGCGAAGGATCCGGGCTCGCAGTCGCAGGGCGAACGGATGCAGTTCGCGGAGACAGAAGCCGCGCAGCGCGTGCTGGACCAGCAGCAGGCGATGCTCAACGAATTGAGCGAGATGCGCGAGAAGGTGGCTGCGCTTCAGAAGTCGCTCGAGAACGCGGGCATGCAGGACGCCGAGCTCCGCAAGCGCATGGAGGAGCTGCGCGCGCTGTACGACGAAGCAATGGCGCCGGCACTCAAGGAGCGCATGGAGCAGCTCCGTGAGGCGCTGTCGAAGATGGACCCGCAGCAGGTCGAGCAGGCACTGAAGAACCTGGCGCAGCAGCAGGAGCAGATGCGTCGGCAGCTCGAGCGCAGCATGGAGATGATGCAGAAGGCTGCGTCCGAGCAGGCGCTGAATCGGCTGACACAGGAGGCGAAGGAGCTCGCCCGGCAGCAGGATGCGCTCGCCAGCCAGGCCGCCGATCCGAAGGCGGAGAAGGAGAACGCCGCGCGCCAGCAGGAGGACGTTGCACGTCGCAATGAGGAGATGCAGAAGCAGATCGATGAGCTGAAGGACGCGCTGTCGAAGCAGGGCGAGCCGAAGACTGCGGCGGACATTCAGAAGGCGAAGGAGAGCGCGCAGGCGGCGTCGAAGTCGATGGAGCGCGCACAGCAGTCACAGGGCGCACAGGCGGCGGGCGAGCAGAAGCAGGCGGCAGAGAAGCTGAAGGAAGCGGCGGACCAGCTGGAGACCGCGCGCGAAGAAATGGTCAAAGGCTGGAAGAACGAGGGCCAGGAGCAGCTGCAGCAGGCGACGCGTGACGCGCTGTCGCTCGCGCAGCGTCAGCAGGCGCTGAAAGAGCAGATGGAGAAGGGCGGCCAGCCGCAGGGTCAGCGGCTGGGTCAGCCTCCGACGCCGTCGCCACAGCAGTCGGGCGAGCAGTCCGGCCGACAGGGCGGCCCGCCACAGCCGCAGCCCGGCCAGCAGTCGGGTCAACAGCAGCAGCAGGGTCAGCGCTCCGGCGAGCAGGGTCGCGCCGGCGGTGCAGGGCAGCAGCCGCAGGCCGGGCAGCAGTCCGGCCAGTCCGGTCAGAGTGGCCAGCAGTCGGGCCAGCCCGGGCAGTCCATGCAGCAGGCGGGCGCGCCGCAGACGGGCAGTCAGAGCAATGACCTGCAGGAGATGCGCGCGGAGCAGGCGGCGCTGCAGCAGGGTCTCCAGCAGCTCGGCAACAACCTGCAGTCCGGCCAGTCGGGCCAGGTGAGCCAGGAAGTCGGCCAGGCCATGAGCCGCGCGAACCAGAGCATGCAGCAGACAATGAACCAGCTGCAGCGTGCCACCCCGGACGGCCAGATGCCGTCGCAGCAGGCGGCGCAGGCGGTCGACGCGCTGAACCAGCTCGCGCTGTCACTGCTGAAGAGCAGTCAGCAGATGGAGCAGGGGCAGGGTGGTGACGGTCAGCAGGCGATGCAGCAGCTCGGCGAAATGGCGAAGCAGCAGGCGTCACTGAATGGCGAGAGCAGCTCACTGCTGCCACTCGACCTGTCCGAGACCGCGATGTCTGACCAGGTGCGCAAGCTCGGGCAGGGGCAGCGCGAGATCGCGCAGCAGCTCGACAAGCTGAGCAAGGCGCCCGGCGGTGATGAAGACCCGCTCGGCAGCGTGGATGCGCTCGCGCGCGAGGCCGCAGCGATTGCGGCGGAAATGGAGGGCGGCCGTCTCGCGCCGCAGACCCTCGCGCGGCAGGAGCGGCTCTTCCATCGTCTGCTCGATGCGGGGCGTTCGCTCGAGAAGGATGAGACCAGCCAGGAGCGCGAGGCGGAGCGGAGCAGCCGCACGGACACGGCGAGGCCGGGCGCGCTCGATCCGTCCCTGTTCCGGGATGCCACGCGCTTCCGCGTCCCCACACCCGAGGAGCTGCGCGCGCTGCCGCCCGCGTACCGCGCGCTCATCCTCGACTACTTCGAGCGGCTCAACCGCGCGACACCGCCCGATTCCACGCGGCGCTGACGCGATGCGGCGCTGCATTCCGCTCCTCGCCCTCTCGGCCGCTGTCGGCCTCACTCAGCCCACTGTAGCGCAGGGAACGCCCGCCGACCTGAACGCGGAGCTGGCGGCAATCCGCGAGGGCGGCGTGCTCGAGGCGAGAGGCGATCTCGCAGGCGCAGAGCGCATCACGCGCGCACTGCTCGAGAAGAACCCGCGCGCTCTCACGACACTGATCACGCTCGAGCGGCTGCTGACCATGCAGGGCCGCGTGATCGAGCTCGCACCGTACGTCGACAGGCTGCTCGCGTCCGATCCATACTCCGTCATTGGTCACCAGATGCGCGTCCGTCTTTATGCGACGGTCAATCGGCCTGCGGACCTGAAACGCGCGGCCGACGACTGGATCCGCGCGACGCCCGACGTGGAGACGCCATACCGCGAGATCGCGCGCGTCTGGCAGC
Organism: Longimicrobiales bacterium; assembly: GCA_036377735.1. Taxonomy (GTDB): domain Bacteria; phylum Gemmatimonadota; class Gemmatimonadetes; order Longimicrobiales; family RSA9; genus DASUXU01. The sequence continues at coordinate 6,390 of DASUXU010000098.1, read as the reverse complement.
AGCGCGGCGATATCGGTGAGGCGGCTGCTGTACTGGAACAGGGGCGCGCGCGTATCGGCGGGACTGCGCTCGCGCTCGAGCTGGGCGATGTGTTCGCCGCGCAGAGTGACTATGCGCGCGCTGCCGCGGAATGGGGCCGCGCGATCGGTGACGACGGCCAGGCGTTCCTTCCGGTGCAGCGCAGAATCCAGATGCTCCCGGATGGCGGCGCCGCCGCGATCCCGTCGCTGGTGACGCGTCTGCGATCGAACCCCACGACGTGGCAGCGCCGGCGGGCCGCCGTTCAGATCGCACTGGATGCGGGACTGGTTGCGGACGCGGCCGCCATCGCACAGCCGCTGCTCAAGGATATGCCGTCCGCGGAGCGCGTTCGGTTCCTCACGGATGTCGGCCGCCGCGCCGACCAGGGCCGCTTCGATCGCATGGCGTACTGGGCGTACGGGGAGCTATTGCGGCTGGACAATGACACCACGCGCGCACTCGCCGTGCGCAGCCGCTTCGCACAGCTCGCCATGGCGGTCGGCGACACCGCGCGCGCCGCGCAGCTCTACCGCGATCTCGAGAAGGCCGCCGCACCGGGATCGCCGCAGCGGCGGCAGGCACTCGCCGCGCGCATCCAGCTCGAGGGCACGCGCGGCAATGCGCAGAAGGCGCTCGCAGATCTTGCAGCCTTCCGTACGGAGTTTCCGAACGCGCCCGAGTTGGACGAGGCCGCCGCGCGCGTCGGCGCCGCGCTGCTCGAGGCCGGCGACCTGGCACGCGCGAAGACTGCCGTAACCGGGATCACTGGCGCGCACAGCGGCATGCTCCGCGGCCGGATCTATCTCCGCAACGGAGATGTCGACGAGGCGCGCGCGCAGCTGTTGTCGTCCGCACCCGCGCTGCACGGCGCAGAAGCAACCGACGCCCTGGCACTCGCGGCCCTGGTCGCGCGACTCTCACGGCCCGGTGCGGACCTGCTCGCGCGGGTGCTAGGCGCACCGCCCGCCGACGGGGATGCCGCCGCGCACATGCTGCTCACCGAGTCGCGAACACTGGCCGCGGGCGAGCGCGCGGCACTCCTCGACTACGCTGCGCTCCTCGCCGACCGCGCCGATGCCGTCGAACGCGCGGAGCTGCTGCGCCGCGAGATCATTGCCGAACACGGCACCAGCGCCGAGGCGCCCGCCGCACTGCTCGCACTGGCGCGCGCGATGCTCAGCCGGGATGGCGGTGCGGGAGACGCGGGCCTGCTGCTCGAGCGTCTCATTCTCGATCACCCGAAGAGCGCGCTGGTACCGCAGGCCAGGCGACAGCTGGACCTGATGCGCGGTGCCGTCCCCGGCGGGTGAGGCCATACACGGTACACGTGGAACGTTTTCTCCAGGAATGTTTTAGCTTTAGCTGTTCCAACTGTCTCTTACCGGACTTACTGTGAAAAATCCGTTGTCGCCGAGATTGATCATCATCACCCTGCTGGCTGCGACGCTCCTCACGCTGGCAAAAGGCGCCAGTGCGCAGTTCCTGCTGGTGCCGATGGATCAGGACCAGAACAATCATCTGAAGGCGTACGGCCTGACGTTCTGGGTGCTGGACCAGAAGATGACCGCGGAGTGGCTGCTCAATTACCGCGGCGGCTCGTTCGTGCTGCCGGACCGGCCGGAGGTGCGGCGCGAGGCAGGGCTGCGCGGAGTCTCGTTCGCGGCGGCGAGTGGTGCGGACATGAACACGATCCATGGCACGATCGAGCAGTCGAACATGGAGACCGTAATCCTCGAGAAGGCGCCGCGCATTGCGGTCTACACGCCGAGCAACCTGAACCCGTGGGATGACGCGGTCACGATGGCACTGGAGTACGCCGATATCCCGTACGACAAGCTGTGGGATCCGGAAGTGCTCCAGGGCCGGCTCAAGGAGTATGACTGGCTGCACCTTCACCACGAGGACTTCACCGGGCAGTACTCGAAGTTCTACATCAATTACGCGGGCGCGCCGTGGCTGCAGGAGGCGATGCGCGACAACAACGCGATCGCGAAGCAGTTCGGTCTTCCGAACGTGCCGGCATTGAAGAAATCGGTGGCGGAGGAGATCCGAAGGTTCGTTGCCGACGGCGGATTCCTGTTTGCGATGTGCACTGCGACGGAGACGCTCGAGCTGGCACTCGCGTCGATGGGTGTCGACATCGCCGCAGCGTTCAGCGATGGCACGGGGATCGACCCGGACGCATCGAAAAAGCTGCAGTGGGATCGCACACTGGCGTTCCACGACGCAGAGGTGCAGGTGAACCCGGGCGTGAACTCGTTCAGCGACATCGATGGCCACCAGGTCAATACGCCGTGGAAGCAGCCGCTCGGCGTCTACCAGCTGTTCGATTTCAGTCCGAAATTCGATCCGGTGCCGGCAATGCTGGTTCAGAATCACGAGAGCGTGATCCCGGACTATTACGGCCTGACGACCAGTTTCCGGCGTGACCGTGTCAAGCCTGGCGTCATCCTGCTTGCGGAGGAGCCGGGTACCGACTTCATCAAGTACATCCACGGCGATTACGGCAAGGGCACGTGGACGTTCCTCGGCGGTCATGACCCGGAGGATGCGCAGCACCAGGTGGGCGATGCGAAGACGGACCTGAGCCTGCACCCGCATTCGCCCGGATACCGCCTCATCCTGAACAACGTGCTCTTCCCGGCCGCGAAGAAGAAGACACTCAAGACGTGAGCGCCACCCTCAGTATCGCGCCCGCTGCGGCCGCCCTGATGCGCGCGGAGATTGCGCGCGCACACGGCAATGAAGTCTGCTTTTCGGCGGCGGTCGGTGATGATGGTGTGGTCAGCGGGCCGAACGCCGTCGCGCGCGGCCACCGCACCGCGGTCCTCGCCGCTGCGCGCGGCCTGCCTGCCGGCTCGATCCTGCTGCACAACCACCCGTCCGGTGACCTGACGCCGTCCGACGCGGACCTGGCAGTCGCGGCCGACCTGTATGCGCACGGCATCGGTCTGGGCATCATCGACAACAGCGCGACCGAGCTTTACGTCGTCGTCTCGCCGATAGCACCAACCGAGCTGCAGTTCCTGGACGAGTCCGAGATCGACGCACTGCTCGGTCCGGGCGGGCCGATCAGTGAAGCGCACCCGGCCTACGAGGACCGGCCGTCGCAGCGCGACATGGCGCGCGACATCGCGCGGCTGTTCAATGACGGCGGGATCGCGATCGCGGAGGCCGGCACAGGAACGGGAAAATCCGTGGCGTACCTGCTGCCCGCGGTGCGATGGGCGGCGCTCAACAAGGAGCGGACGGTTGTTTCGACCAACACGATCAACCTGCAGGAACAGCTCGTCACGAAGGACCTGCCCTTTCTCCGCCGCGCGCTCGGCCAGCCGTTTCGCTTCGCACTCGTGAAGGGTCGCAACAACTACGTCTCAATCAGGCGACTGCGTCTCGCAGCACAGACCAGTGAGAACCTTTTCGACAACTCGCAGAGCACCGAAGTGAACACACTGCTCGCGTGGGTCGAGGGCACGCGCGACGGCTCGCTGCAGGACCTGCCGTTCGAGCCGACCGCCGAAGTATGGGACGAGGTGGTGAGCGATTCGGATGTCTGTCTGCGCGCGAAGTGTCCGCACTTCGAGAACTGCTTCTACCAGCGGGCGAGGCGCGACGCGGCGAGCGCGGACATCCTGGTTGTGAACCATCACCTGCTGTTCAGCGACATTGCCGTCCGGCGGGCGCAGCAGAACTACACGGCCGCGGCGGTGCTGCCGCCGTACCGCAGGCTGGTACTGGACGAGGCGCACAATGTCGAGGACTCCGCGACCGCACACCTGGGTGCGAGCGTTACGCGGCGGGGAATCCTGCGGCTGCTGGGTCGGCTGGAGCGGCGGGGCAGGGGCCTGCTGCCGGCGGTGGAGGCGAAGCTGCGCACAGGTGATGACGACCTGCTGCGGCAGGACGCTCTGAAGACCGTCGCAGTGAAGCTCCGTCCCGGCGTCGAGCGCGCTCGCGAGCTGGGTGTCGAGCTGTTCCACCGCCTCGAGCAGCTGACGCTGCGCACGGACGACGGCGTGGTCCGCCTCGCCGACGGCTTCTCCGGCGATCCCGAGTGGTGCGAGATGATCACACCGCACTTCGACGGCCTCGTTCTGAACCTGGAGGAGCTCGGGCGAGGACTCGCGAAGGTGCGCGAGATCGTGAACACGGACCGCCGCTGGTCCGAAGCGATGACGGAGCAGCTGGTCGAGATGGCCGGTGTGGAGGTGCGGCTGCGCGGATATGCGGAATCCCTCCGCATCGCACTGCAGCCCGCACAGGATCCCTATCCGCTGGTGCGCTGGATCGAGCGGCGCGGCAGCGAGCGCATGGGTCGCAGCAACATCGCGGCGAACGCGGCACCGATCGACCTGGCGAACGTGATGCGCGAAGCGCTGTTCGATCCCCTGGCAAGCACAGTCCTGACGTCCGCGACACTCGCGACACGGGACGGCTTCGGCTTCCTGCGACGCCGTCTCGGCATCGGCGCGGGCCTGCGCGTCACGGAGACCGTGCATCCGTCACCCTTCGATTTCGGCTCGCAGACGATGGTGGCACTGCCGAGCGACCTGCCCGAACCGCGCGGCGGCAATGACCGGACGTTCGACGCGAGCGTGGCGCGCGTGGCGGAGGACATGGCACGTGTTACGGACGGCGGCCTCTTTGTGCTGTTCACGTCCTACCGCTCGCTTCGTGCGGTGGCCGCCGAGCTGCGCCGGCGGGGCGCGGAATCGCGCTGGCCGATGTTCGTGCAGGGGGAGGCGCCGCGGACACAGCTGCTGTCCCGCTTCACGAGCTCCGGCCGCGGCATCCTGCTGGGTGTCGCGAGCTTCTGGGAGGGTGTGGACGTGCCGGGCGATCCGCTTCGCGGACTGATCATCGCCAAACTGCCGTTCAAGGTGCCGTCCGAACCCCTGACAGCGGCCAGGCTCGAGGCCATCGACGACGCCGGCGGCAACAGCTTCTACGAGTTCATGCTGCCGCACGCGGCACTGCGCATGAAACAGGGGTTCGGCCGTCTGATCCGCACACGGCTGGACCGCGGTGCGGCTGTCATCCTGGACCGGCGCGTCCTGGAAAAGAGCTACGGCCGTTATTTCCTGGAGTCGCTTCCGCCCGCGCCGGTTTCGCGCGGTAGCTGGGAAGACCTGCTGGTCGAGCTGCGTGCGTTCTACGCCGCGTCGCCGGCAGGCGTGGCCGACTAGCCGGACAACGCGCCGCACCCTACTGTTCATACATGCCTTCTACAGTCATCTGCGTCGGCCGGAACTATGCCGCGCACGCGCGCGAGCTCGGCAACGATGTACCGGATCAGCCGCTGATCTTCCTCAAGCCCGTTTCCTCCATCATTGCCACCGGCGACGCGATCATCCTGCCGCCGGACTCGAGCCGCGTCGAGCACGAGGGCGAGATTGCCATTGTGATCGGCAGGCGCGCGCGCCACGTATCCGAGGCGGAGGCACTGCAGTGCATCGCGGGATACGCCGCACTCAATGACGTCACCGCGCGCGATCTGCAGAAGATCGATGTGCAGTTCACGCGCGCGAAGGGCTACGACACGTTCTGCCCGATCGGCCCGACCGGTGGCGGCAGCACTACGGACTGGCGGTCGCTCGAGGTCGTATGCCGCGTGAATGGTGCGGAACGGCAGCGCGGTCGTGCGTCACAGATGGCGTTCGGCATCCCGGCCCTCGTCGCATACATCACACGCGTGATGACACTCCAGCCCGGTGACATCATTGCGACGGGTACGCCCGAGGGCGTGGGCCCGCTCGAGGACGGCGATACCGTGGACGTGAGTGTGGAAGGCATCAGCCGCGTAACAAATCCCGTACGTACGGAATCCAGAACAACAGGCGAGCCATGAACGATATGAGTGTTGTTGCCCCCGCACCGCTGCGTCTTGCGGCCCGGTTCGGCACCTTTCCCGTCTATCCGCTGGCGGATGTGCCGCAACTCAAGCGCGAGCTGGTGGCGAAGGGTGTAGACGTCATCGACCTGGGCGCGGGCGATGCAGACCTCGCCCCGCCGCCCGCAGCGGTCGAAGCACTGCGCGAAGCAGTCGGCAATCCCGCCATGAGCCGGTATCCGTTCCAGCTTGGCCTCCCGGCGTTCCGCGAAGCGGTTGCGGCGTGGATGCTCAAGCGCTTTGGAACCACCGTCGATCCCTATCGCGAGCTGCTGCCGCTGGTCGGATCGAAGGAAGGCATCGCGCACGCCGCGTTCGCGTATGTCGGCGCAGGCGACATGACCATCCTGCCGGATCCTGGCTACCAGCCCTACATCGGGGGCACACTGCTGGCCGGCGGCCAGCCGCACATTGTGCCGCTGCGCGCCGGGAACGACTTCCTGATTCCGCTCGACGAGATTCCGGAAGACGTCGTGAAG
>DASUXU010000097.1:0-3730 GCA_036377735.1 Longimicrobiales bacterium | reverse complement strand
CCCGGAAGCCGTCATCGCCCGCCTCGCTGCGGCCCTCGCACAGCGCTGATCCGTCCGCGCCAATGCGCAAAGCGCGCTGAAAGCCCCCGGCCGCTTGCGCATCACCCACCACAGCGGCCACCTTCGGCCTAGTGACCCGACTGTGAGTGAGAGGCCATGAACGACAACGTAATTACAGCCGCCCGCGATACGTATGCGGCGATGGGCGACTCGATCATCCTGGGAGCACCGGTGCACGAGGGCGTCTGCCACCCGGAGCCGCTGATCAGGATTCCGCTCGGGATGATGAACCGGCACGGTTTGATCGCCGGCGCGACCGGTACAGGCAAGACGAAGACGCTGCAATTGCTGGCGGAGCAGCTCTCGAATGCGGGCGTGCCGGTGTTCGTGAGTGACATCAAGGGCGACCTGTCCGGTCTCGGCGCGGCGGGCGAATCGAACGATCGTATTGCCCAACGCGCAAAGGACACAGGCCACGACTGGCACGGCAGCTCCTTCCCGGTCGAGTTCCTGAGTCTCACGGGAAAGAACGGCGCGCAGGTGCGTGCGACGGTGTCGTCGTTCGGACCGCTGCTCCTTGCCAAGGTGCTCGGCCTCAACGACACGCAGAAGAGCGTGCTCGCGCTCGTGTTCAAGTACTGCGACGACCATGGCCTCGCACTCCTCGATTTCTCGGATCTCCGCGCCGTGCTGCAGTACCTGTCCGACGAGGGCGCAAAAGAGCTCAAGGAATACGGCGGGATGTCGAAGGCGACGGTAGGCGTGCTGCTCCGCGAGATGGTTGAGCTCGAGCAGCAGGGCGCGGGCGACTTCTTCGGCGAGCCGGAGTTCGATCTCGACGACCTCATGCAGGTCGAGCGCGACGGGCGGGGCCTCATCAGCGTGCTCTCGCTCAACGACGTGCAGGACCGCCCCGCAGTCTTCTCGACATTCATGCTGTGGATGCTCGCGCGGCTCTTCCACGAGCTGCCGGAAGTGGGCGACGTCGCCAAACCGAAGCTCGTCTTCTTCTTCGACGAAGCGCATCTCCTCTTCGACGACGCCAGCAGGGATCTGCTCGACGAGATCGAGAAGGTCGCGCGCCTGATCCGGTCGAAGGGCGTCGGCATCTTCTTCGTGACGCAGAGCCCGAAGGATGTGCCGGCCGAAGTGCTCGGCCAGCTCGGCCACCGCGTGCAGCACGCACTCCGCGCATTCACCGAGGATGACGAGAAGGCTTTGCGCGCCGCCGCGCGCACCTATCCGAAGACGGAATTCTACGACATCCAGGCGACGCTGACCTCGCTCGGCACCGGCGAGGCCCTTGTGACGGTGCTGTCACCCAAGGGCGTACCCACGCCGCCCTTTGCGACGCGTCTCATTGCACCCGCATCGCGCATGTCGCCGCTGACCGCGGAGGAGTACGCGCAGCGCATCGCCAGCTCGCAGCAGGTGAAGGAATACGCGACGCCAGTGGACCGGGAGAGCGCCCGCGAGATCCTGGCGAAGCGCGTCGAGGCATCTGTCGAAGCTTCGAACGCCGCGGAGCCCGCAGGCACCGGTGCAGGCGGCGGCACTGGTGAGGCGGCCGGTACCGCGAACGCCGGCACCGCGGCCCGCGGCACAGGCGGCCGGAAGCGCGCACCCAAGGAACCGCCATCCGCACTGGAGACCATCGCGAAGTCGCCGTTGACGCGCACGGTGGCCGGCGTGATCACGCGTGGCCTGATGGGCGCCCTGCTCGGCACACCGCCGCGCCGGCGTCGCAGCATTTTCTAGCGACGGCTACTCCGCGCGCAGTGCGTCCAGTGCCTGCGCGCTGCTCGCGCGATGTGCGGGTATCCAGCTGGCGAGCGCCGCAGCGGCCAGCGCTGCAGCAGTGACGCCCGCATAAGTCGCAACATCACCGGCCGTGACGCCGTAAAGCAGCGACGTAATCCAGCGCGCGCTGGCCAGCCCGCCGAGAATGCCGAGTCCCGCACCTGCAACTCCCATCTTCAGCCCGCCTGCAACCACGCCGCGCTCCACTTCGCCGCGCGTCGCGCCAAGTGCGAGGCGGATGCCGAACTCGCGCGTGCGCTGCGACGTCGTGTAGCTCATCATGCCGTGCACGCCGATCAGTGCGAGCAGCGTCGCAAGCACACCGAACGCCGTTACCACCAGCATCGTGAAGCGACGCTGCGCCACCGACGCGGCCACCGTCGCGCGCAGCGGCTCCACGCCGTGGATCGCAAGCGCGGGATCCACACTCCAGATCGCTGCGCGGACGGCATCCGCCAGCGCTGACGGATCGCCGTCCGTGCGCACCAGCAGCACCGCCGAAGTCGGCACCTGCGTGATCGGTACGTAGACCGCGGGCGGCGTCGCCTCCGTCAGGCCGTGCAGCTTCTCATTGCCGGCCACGCCCACGATCAGGCGGTCCGCGCCCCAGAACTGGATCACCTGGCCGATCGCTTCTCGACCGGGGAACAGCAGGTCCGCGGCCGCGCGGTTGATCACCGCCACAGTTGCAGCGCGAGTGTCGTCACCCGGGCGGAGCGCACGACCGCGCTCGATCGGCAGCGCGAGCGCATCGAAGTAGCCAGCAGAAACTGATCGCACCGAGATCTCAGGCCAGCCATCCGCTTCTGCCTCACGACCCGGAATGTTGAACGAATTCGTGAAACCGGGATCCAGCGGGTGATTTCCTGCCAATGCGACGGCGGTCACGCCGGGGATCGCGGCCGCGCGCTCCGCCAGCATGCGGTTGAAGCGATGAATCTCCGCGAAGTCCGGCCACCGCTGGAAGTCACGCGGGTAGCGCGTCTCAGGCAGCTGATACTCCGCTTTCAGTACACCCGCGGTCTGGAACCCCGGATCGATCGCGAGCACCGACCGGAAACTGCGCACCAGCAGGGTGCCGCCGATCATCAGCATCACCGCCATGGCCAGCTCCGCAACAACCAGCAGGGCGCGTACATTCGTGCGCCTGCTCCCTGTTGTCGAGCGACCCTCGCGCAGCGCGTCGTTCACATCCGAGCGCAGCGCCTGCGCTGTCGGCACCAGACCGAACACCACGCCCACAAGGACGGAGATGAGAAGTGTCGCCAGCAGCACGGATGTGTCGATGCGAACATGATCGAGTCGCGGTATGTCAGCGGGCGCCATGGCAAGGACCAGCTGCAAGCCGCCGTATGCGAGAGCAACTCCCGCAGCGCCGCCGAGCAGTGCCAGCACGATCGTCTCCGCCGCGAACTGCCGCGCGAGCCGCACACCACCCGCACCGAGCGCCGTGCGCACCGCAACCTCACGCGCGCGCGTCGAACCGCGCGCGAGCAGGAGGCCGGCAACGTTGACGCATCCGATCAGCAGCACCAGCACGACCGCCCCCGAGAGCAGCGCCAAAGCAGGACGCACCGGCGCGAACACGACGTCGTCCAGCGACTCGACGTGCACGCCGCGGCCCGCATTCACCGGGAACGTCTGCTCGAGCTCCGCAGCGATCGAGGACAACTCCTTCTGGGCGGATGCGACGCTCGCGTCAGGTGAGAGACGCCCGATCAGCAATATGGGATGCGTGTCACGGGGGAACGATGCCTCCGTCGCCTGCAGCGGCACCCACACGTCCACCGTGCCCGCGCCGCTGTAGCCGCCGTGGTAGTCCGCACGCGCGTGCACCTGGTCGAGCCCGAAGTCCGACGCGTCGGGCACCACGCCGACCACGGTGTATTCCACATCATCGAGGCGAACCGAACGGCCGATGATGGAACGA
>DASUXU010000096.1:0-6742 GCA_036377735.1 Longimicrobiales bacterium | reverse complement strand
GGCTTACTCGAGCGGCGCGTGACGTGGCCCGGCGATGTGGATCTCAGCAATGGCGCGGTTACGCGCGACGGCGCGTGGGGCGTCCGCACCGACTCGCTCGACGTGCAGACGCTGATCCGCCTCAATGGTCTGAGTGACCGGGGCCTGTCCCTGACGCGCCGCTGACGTCGCGCGCGGGTGTCGCGGCAACACTCACGTCGCGCACGCGCTTCTCGATCCAGCGCGCGATCTGCGGGTGCGGCAGCAACGGCACCGGCGCATACCTGATCGGCAGACCCTGGAGGTCCGCGGGGATCTTCTGCTCGCTGACCTGGCCGCGCGAGATGAGAATCGGAATTACGACGACGTCGCGGCCGGTGACTGCGGCCTGCAGCTGAATCATCTCGCGCGCACTCCTCACCGCCTCCGCGCGCACCGCTGCCGGCGCATCGTCGCGCACCAGCCCGATCAGCACGCTCCTGAATCCCGTGAGGCTCTTCACGGAGTCCGCGACCGGCCGCAGGTTGGCCATCCATGCAGCGTGATCCTCCGCCGAGTTCGAGCCGTGACCAATCAGAAACAATGCCTGCGACGCCGGCTCGGCTGCCGCGGCGCGTGCGCGTTCTGCCAGCACGACCGCCATCTCGGGCGCATTATCGAGTGCCGCTGCAACGCGGATCGGAACATTCACGGCAGCGCGCTCGATGCCGCCCATGTGCAGGTGGTGCATCATCGTCTCATCAATCGAATCGATCAGGCCTGCCAGGTAGCGGATCTGGTCATAGTGACCGCTGTGGCTGGAGACCAGCACCGGCACCACCACGATCTCCTTTGCGCCCGCATCGACCAGCTTCTTCGCAGCACTCTGGAACGGCGCGGTCTTCGCACCCGGGCCCATGAGGAAGCTGACCTCGACGGGGCCGCCGGTGTTCACCTGCGCAGCAACTGTTCGCACCTGCGCATCCCACTCAGGGCCGCCACCGTGCGCAATGACCAGCGTTCCGACCTGCGCACTGACACGCGCCGGAATAAGTCCACTACCGACGACGAGTGCGACGACGAACGACAACAATGCCTTCATGAATCAGGAGTCTCCAGGTGATGACGGCTGCGCGCCGAACCGCTCGATGCGCCAGCCGAGTCCGAGATGAAACTGGCGGCCCGCATATCCCGGCCATGCGTCCGGTTGCGTGCCCGTGATGTTGTCGATACCCGCAAATGCGTTCAGACCTGCAGGCAGGTCGCGCGCGAGGCGCACGTCGAGCCGTGCAAAGCCGTCGCGCCCGACCCGCTGGTCGTCATCGGTAACGACCTGCGACGCACCGGTATACAACCCGGTCACCGTCGCATTGAATGACATCGGCAGCGGCGCGGTCACTGCGAGCCTGCCCGAGTGCGTGGGCCGGCCGGGCAACCGCGTGTCTGTCGTGTTGTCCTTAGCGACGAGATACGCATAGCCCGCATCCGCACGCACGCCGTTCCACATCCAGCGCAGTTGCACGTCCGAGCCGTACGTCGTGCCATCCTGGACGTTGTCGTACGTGAACAGCCGCAGGCCGCCCGAGTCCGCGAGCTCGCGCGTCTCGATGAAGTCGTCGAAGCGGTTGTAGAAGAGCTGCGTGCTGACTTCGACACTGCTGCCGCTCCACTGCACACCCGCCGTCACATTGCGCGAGGTCTCGGGCTGCAGGGCGGGATTGCCGCGCACGCGGTAGCCGGCGCCGGGGATGTCGTTCAGGAACTCCATGTGCAGCTCCTTGAACGACGGCGCGCGATAGCCCTGCCCGACCGACGCGCGCAGCGTGAGACGGTCCGTCGCATGCAGCATGGCTGCGACGCGCGGTGTCCAGTGCGTGCCCCACTGCTCGCTCCACGACATTCGCGCGCCGGGCATCACGCGCAATGCGCCGTGCGTGATGGTGACCTGCGCGAACGGTTCGAGTGCGGTGTTCTGCTGCGCGTCGCCAGCCACGCGATCCGACCGTATCCTCTCCACACGAGCCTCGCCGCCGGCATCCACAGAGACGACGTCGCCTGAATAGCCGTACATGAGCTCGGCCTCGGCGAGCTGCTGCGTCTCGCGCTCACCACTGCCCGCAACAGGCTCGGGACCGGTTGCGCGGCGCGACAGATGCTCGAACACGGTGCCGTACAGTGCAGGCGCGAACGAGTGACGGCCACGCAGCACACGCGCACCCGCACGCGCCTGCCACTCGAGATTGTCCGCGAACTGGTACAGCGCACCACTGCGCCAGCGCTGCTGCTCGTCGAGCACGAGCGCCTTCGCATCGAACGATGTCGCCGGATCCGGCTTCCACGAGAGCTGCGCACCGCCGTCGTAGCGCGTTGCAGTAGTGCCGGCAGTGCCATCCTGTCCCGGCACGAGATCGACACTGCGGCGCCCACCGTTCAGGGAGTATGCGACGCCGGACACGCGTCCCCGCACATCGGCGCTTGCATCCAGCCGGCCGCGCGAGCCGGCCGTCATCATGATTCCGGCATCGCGTAAGCCGTCATCGTTGGGCGTGCGCGCGTGCATTGCGGCGCGCGTGATGACGTTGATGACGCCGCCCATTGCGTCCGAGCCGTACAGCGTGGACTGCGGGCCCATCACCACTTCGACGCGCTCGATGATCGACGTCGGGATGCGCGACACGTCGAGCTGACCCGAGATGCGGCCGATCACAGGCTCGCCGTCGACCAGCACAAGCACGCGCTCCGAGCCGAGACCCTGGAGCATCACGCCAGACCCGGCGGGATGACCGCCCTCGAGCTGCACGCCGGCCTGCTCGGTGAGCACCGACGCGAGATCCGATGCGCCGGTTGCGCGCAACGCGTCGCCGTCGATGACCGTCGTTGCAATCGTCGCGTTCTTCAACAGCTCCGCGCGACGCGACGCAGTGACCACCACGCTCTCGAGATCGTAGATGCGCGGCGCCTGCTCGATTACGACCCACGCGAGACCGCTCGGCCGCTGCGCCAGCACTGCACCGGGGAGCGCGACCGCAAGCATCGCGGCCGCGCAGGCTGTCAGACGTGCCCGCATCAGTCCGTGATCTTCTCGGACCGGAACGAGATGTGGCGCGCGTCGCCCGACGGACTGTAGTAGCCGGTGAGCTGCACCTTCCACACGGTCGAGCCGCGGCGGACCAGGTAGACATCATACGTCGGCGATACGTCGTGCGAGCCCGTCAGGTTGTAGCGGTACCACGGATGCTCGACGAATACACCGCCGAACGTGTCACCGCGGTAGACCTGGATCGGAACATCGCCCGCGTCCGTGATCAGGCTGAACGGCTCCGTGTCGAGCACCGCGCCGACGCCTCCCGTACCGCTCGCTCCGCCGTTCACGCGGATCGTGTAGCCGGAGATCGAGATGTCCCAGCTGCCGTCGCCATTCAGATCGAGCGACGCGCTGCCCGTGCTGGCGTCGAGCACCGCCGTCTGCACTGCGCCGAGTGGCTGACCCGCCGCGCTCTGCACTGCATACTCGATCGTCACGTCCCCAGCCGATGCCTGCGTCGCGGACGCGAGCGACTTCACGCGGAACTTCGCGAACGCCGGCGACGCCGCGTCCGAAAGACGGAGCTTCCACGTCTTCGTCGTGTCAGCAGCCACCGTGTGTGCGACCGGGTTGTAGCTGTACCACCCCGTCACCGCCGCAGCCAGCGCCTCCGACTGCCAGCCTTCCGCCGGGATGTCCGCTTCTGCTATTGCGTCGAACGCACCGCGCTCAGACGACGGCGTCATGGCCAGAACCTCCACCGACGTCGCCCCCGCGTTCTGACAGATGCAGAAGCCTTCGACCTCCCCCGCACCCGCGTCCCCGCCGTTCAGCATGACTGACGTCGCGTTGAACGCGATGTCCCACGCAGTCGACGTCTGCGGGTCCGCGACCGCCACCACGGACGGGTTGTCCAGGTTCACGTACGCCCACCCGGTGGTCGCGTCGACCGTCAGCGCAGCGTCATTGTCGGCATTGCCGGGTTCTGTGGCGGAATCGCAGGCGGCGAGGAGCGCGGCGGCGAGGAGAATATGTTTAGTGAAGCGCATTGCCCTATCTGTCTTGAGTTTGAGAATCGTTCTCAAGTAGAATGGAGGAGGGATAGGGTTAAGGCAAGGGTTGGGGGCGAGGGTGTTGGGGGAGAAGGGGTTAGCCCTTGAGCCCTTGGGCTTTGGAGTTGGGCTTTGGAGTTGGGGGCTTGGGGCTTGGGGGGCGTCGGGCGGGGGCCAAGTGCCCCCGAAGGCGAGGCTGAATTTGCCGGGGTCGACTTAGCGACGCCTGGCGTGGCGAACTGACCCCGACACCGAGGCGGGCAGCCATCCGGGGGCGATTGGCTACCGTAGGCGACGGTTGATTAGCACCGGCAAAAGGCAAAGTGCCCTCGGGGGCAGTTGACCCCCGGTCCTACCCCCGCCGCGCGACCCGCTTACCGCGCGTGCCCGAACCCGCCCTGCTCCCCGCCATCTTCCTCACTTTCCGCACACCCTTCCGCCCCGCCTTCGGCGCACCCTTCTTCCCTTTAGCCTCGGCCCCAACCTTAGCCTTAGCCTTATCCCTGCGCGCAGGCGTGTCCTCCGCCAGACCTTCGGCGAAATCCTGAGCCTCCAAATCAGCGATGACGCCCTGGAGAAACTTCACCATTCTCCGCCGCTGGGTTTTCGGCGTGGCGCTCCACTTCTGGGTGTCCGCGCGTTTGTGGGCGATCTTGAACTTGAGGCCGGCGAGGGATGTGGTGTAATCGTTGGCGTCGAGCTTCCGGACGTTCTGATGGGCGAGGATGTACCAGTGGTATTCGGTGTCGACGGGGACGCCGGATCCTTCGGGGGCGCGGCCGGCGCGTCGCTTGGTGACGGCATAGCTGATTTCCCAGAGGTCGGGCGTGATCTTCTTTTCCTTCCAGCGCCCGGCGTCGTAGTTCCAGGAGTGGGTGCGCCCGATCTTCATGCCGGTGTAGCGCTGCCCCTCGTATTCCTTGAACTGGTCGTAGGACTCGGCGGGGTCGCTGGCCGGCTGCTTTTTCGCCACTTTCTTCGACGTACCTTTTGCGGCTGCCATCGTGCTCTCCTGTGCTCGTGACGCAGCATGGGGTCGCACGGTCCGGGCCAGACACCGCTCCGCTTCGGACGATCGGCCGCTGTGAGTTGCGCACTACCCGGTCGAGTCTGTCACAGGGGCGACGTACTATCGGCTGACCCTTGAATGGAGAAGTCGATGAAGAAGAGCTGCAACTGCCGGGCGCCCGGTCACGACCTGTGGTGCCCCCGGCTGGTGGACGACGTGAATACGTCGACGCCGGTGCCGACGGACGAGATCGAGGAGAACGCGATTCAGGCGGCGATTCGGGATACTGTCGAGAAGGCGATCGAACGCCACGGACATGAGGAAGTCCGTACGGCATTTCTGCGTATCTGCCTTCGCCATGAGGCGCGGTTGAGGGCGCGCTTCGGTCCGGAGCATTCTGTCATCCAGTTACTCGACGACTATCATCGGGACGACCGTCAGACGTAGCAGAGCGGGAGTCCCCGCAGCCATAGCGGCGAGCATAGTACTCGGGATACCAGCGTGGCATCTCCTGCTCCGTCATGACCCGCACCATGGTATGCACTGTCTGGAACGGATCGTACTCGCAATAATTATTTGGCGCATGCAGCCACGCCCTGACACGTGCGAGCTGTGAGCGTGCGAGACTCTTCAGGCGAGCGCCGGCGACTGCGGCGATATGTGATCCGGCTTCAGACACGGTCCCTCCCCGTTGTTGAAGTTCGTGGCTGAAGAATACTGCCGGCATGTGACAACGATCAGGGAGCCCATGACTGCACAATCACTTCCGTTTAACACGATCGCGGCCTACGTGAAGCACGAGACCGCACGCTGGCGCGACTGGTTTGATGCGGCGCCCGCCGACGTGCTCGGGCTGCCGCTCGGACCTCACGCGGACGGCACGGTCCGCACACTGATCAAGCACATCTTCGCCGTAGAGCTTCGATACGCACAGCGTCTTTCAGGCGACGCCGTCAGTGCCTACGAAGATCTGCCCGATGCCACGATTGATGATCTCTGGCGCATTCATGCGAAGGCGGCGTCGGTCCTCGACCGCTATCTCGCTTCTGCAGACGACAGGGCGTTAGACGCCGTGCTGATCTCGAATACGCGCAAGCTCGGACCGATAGAGTCGCGCGCGCGCACGGTCGTCGTGCATTCATGGATTCACGGCATCCGGCACTGGGCGCAGATCGCGCTCGTGCTGCGGCAGAATGGACACGGCGGTCTGTGGGAACACGACTGGCTGCTCAATCCCGCAGTACAGTGAACAACGGAGACATTTATGCTTGATGAGATGCCGTCGCGGCGGGGATTCCTGGGAAGGCTCGGACTGCTTTCGTTCGGCGGCGTTGCCGCTGTGCTGCCGCGTCGCGCACACGGCGGCAGTCCAGCACGTGCGAGCGATAGTAGCGCGGAATGGGACCTCAGCTGGATCCGCACGATCGAGCGCGCGAAGAATGTCGCGGTGTTCGACATGCCGTCGATCATGGACGGCCTGATCCTCGACACGGCCACGCGCTACCTGGACAACTGCGACGCCGTGTATGCCGCGAAGTCAGGCGCGATCGCGGTGCTGAACATCCGCACGCAGGCGGTGGGGCTCGCACTCGAGGACAGCATGTGGCGGAAGTACGCGCTCGGTGCGCAGTACAACGTGAAGGATCCCGTCACCGACCAGCCCGCGGAGCGGAACCGCTATCGCACCGTGCCCGCGGA
>DASUXU010000095.1:0-5751 GCA_036377735.1 Longimicrobiales bacterium | reverse complement strand
GCGTGCGAGAGCTGGATCGCGATCGGCATCGACGACCACCGGCGCACGCTCTCGAGTGTCCGTCGCATGGCAGCCTCGTTCTCGTCCGACCAGAGTCCCGTGTCCGCGTAGGAGATTCGTCCCTCCGGCGTGACCGCCGTCGCCTCGATCGTCAGGAGGGCCGCGCCGGACAGGGCGAGGTGGCCGAGGTGGATGAGGTGCCAGTCCGTCATGCAGCCGTCCACGGCCGAGTACTGGCACATGGGCGCGATCACGATCCGGTTCGCCAATGCAACGCCGGCGACGTTCAGCGGTTCAAACAAGCGGGGTGGCTTCATGACCCCAACTTCGCCGCCTGATGCAGTTGGGGAAAGGACTCTTGACTGCGCCGCGGCCCGGTGCACATGCTATACCTAGACAGTTATGGATAGACGGCTACAGGTGAGATCATGGCCCGCAGAAAGAACGATGTGCTTCAGGGCACACTCGACATGCTCGTGCTCAAGACCCTGGGCGCGCACGGCGCTCTGCACGGATACGCGATCACGGCCGCGATCCAGCGCGTGTCCGCCGACCTGCTGCGCGTGGAGGAAGGATCGCTGTATCCGGCGCTGCACCGGATGGAGCAGAACGGCTGGGTGAGGGCGTCGTGGGGTGTGACGGAGAAGAACCGGCAGGCGCGGTTCTACACGCTGACGGCCGAGGGTCGCCGCCAGCTGGGCCGTGAGGAAGAGGGCTGGGCGAGGCTGACGGAAGGTGTGAAACGCGTGCTGGAGGGATCGAATGCGGTGGCTTAACCGGATACTGAATGTACTGCGCGGCGACCGCGTGGATCGCGACATTGCCCGCGAGATGTCCTTCCATGTCGACGAGCTGACGGACGAGCTGGTCGCGCAGGGCTATTCGCCAGCGGACGCGGTGCGGACGGCGCGCCGGCGGTTCGGCAATGATGCGGCGCAGAAGGACCGCACGCATGATGTCGACGTGGCCGGCTGGCTGGAGACGCTGCTCGCGGACACCAGATATGCGCTGCGCTCGCTGCGCGGCGCGCGCGGCTATTCGCTCGTGATCATTCTGTCGCTTGCGCTCGGGATCGGGGCGAACACCGCGATCTTCTCGCTCATCAACGCAGTGATGCTGAAGACCCTTCCGGTGGAGCGGCCGGAGGAGCTGGTGCAGCTGACGATCGGCGAGCGCGGCTTCTCCTTTCCGAATCCCGTATGGGAACAGCTGCGTGACCAGCAGCAGGCGTTCTCGGGGATCTTCGCCTACAGCACTCCGACGTTCAACCTGGCGGATGGAGGTGAAGCCCGTCCGGTGAACGGTGCGTGGGTGAGCGGCGATTTCTTCGGAACGCTGGGCGTGCGCGCGGCCCGCGGGCGCCTGATCACGGTGGAGGACGACCAGCGCGGCTGTCCGCCAATTGCGGTGCTGTCACACGGTTTCTGGCAGCAGCAGTATGGCGGCAGTCCGGAAGCCGTTGGCTCGACGCTCCGTCTGGACGGCCACGTATTCAACGTGGTCGGGGTGGCGGAGAAGTCGTTCTATGGCGTGGAGGTCGGCCAGGCGGTCCAGGTCTACACGCCGCTGTGCACAGAAGCGATCGTGCGCGGCGAGCAGAGCGCACTGGACCGTCGCAGCACGTGGTTCCTGCGCGTGATGGGACGGCCCGTTGCCGGCAACGGTGCGGAGCGCGTGTCGGGTCACCTGCGTGCGATTGCGCCGGTCGTGTTCGGCAATGCCGTGCCGGAGCACTACAGTCCGGAGGGCAAGGAGGAGTTCCGCGCGAGCCAGCTCGAGATTCACCCGTCGGGCAACGGCGCGTCCATGCTCCGGATGGAGATGTCGAGCGCGCTGATCGTGCTGATGGTGATCGTCGGGCTGGTGCTGCTGATCGCGTGTGCAAACGTGGCCAACCTGCTGCTTGCGCGCGCCACCGTGCGTCAGCGCGAGCTCGCGATCCGGCTCGCGATCGGTTCGGGGCGAGGCCGCCTGGTGCGCCAGCTTCTGACAGAGAGCCTGGTATTGTCGCTGCTCGGCGCCGCGCTGGGCATGCTGTTCGCGCAGTGGGGCAGCCGTCTGCTCGTTGCCTTCATCTCGACGGGTGACCGCGCGGTGTGGCTGGACCTGTCGCCGGACTGGCGGGTGCTGACGTTCACGACCGCGGTCGCCGTCGTGACTGCACTGCTGTTCGGTGTTGCGCCGGCCGTGCGCGCGATGCGTGTGTCACCGTTGAGTGTGCTGCAGTCGGGCGGGCGCAGCGTGCGCGGCGGCGGAACGCGGTTCAACCTGGGCAAGGCGCTGGTCGTAAGCCAGATCGCGCTGTCGCTGGTACTGCTGCTGGGCGCCGGGCTTCTGCTGCGCACGTTCTGGACGCTGTCCACCATGCATCCCGGTTTCGATCGTGACAACATCCTTCTTGCGACGGTGGACCTGCGCGCAACACGCTATGAGCCTGCCCAGTATGCGACGGTCTATCGTGACATCACGACGCGTCTGCGTACGCTGCCGGGCGTGACGTCGGCGAGCGCGTCCCAGATCACGCCGGTGAGCAACAGCACATGGAACGATCTCATCATCGTGGACGGCTACACACCGGCGACCGACGAGGACGCGATCGTTCTCATCAACCCCGTCAGCGAGGGCTACTTCGCGACGCTGGGCATTCCGCTGCTCAGCGGCCGCGACTTCAGCTCGTCGGACGTACCGGGTGCGCCGAAGGTTGCGATCGTGAGCGAAGCGCTCGCGAAGAAATATTTCGGCACGGTTCAGGCGGTCGGCCGTCAGCTCCACTTCGAGGTCGCGCATGCGCCCGGCCCGCCAGTCACCGTCGTGGGCGTGGTGGGCGACACGAAGTACCAGTCGCTGCAGGAGGAGGCGCAGCCGATTGCGTTCATCCCGCTGCGCCAGGATACGGCGCCGGGTCCGTACATGACGGTCGAAGTACGGTCGGTGGCAGGACCGTCCGCGGCGATGGCGCATGTCCGGCGGGTCGGCGAAGAGCTTGACAGCCGGATGTCGCTCAGCTTCAAGACCATGGAAGCGCAGCTCGATGAAGCCGTGGTCAAGGAGCGGGTGATGGCGGTGTTGTCCGCGTTCTTCGGCGGTCTCGCACTGCTGCTCGCGATGATCGGGCTGTACGGGATCATGGCGTACAACGTGGCGCAGCGCCGCAACGAGATAGGAATCCGCATAGCACTGGGATCGGCGCGCGGGCGCGTTCTATCGATGGTGCTGGAGGACGTCGGCAAGCTCGTCGTGCTGGGTCTCGCGCTCGGCCTGACCGGCGCGTACATGAGCGTCCGGCTGGTGCAGGCGTTCCTCTACGGCGTGAGTGCGACCGATCCATTGATGTTCGCGGGGTGCGCGCTGCTTATGGCTCTTGTCGCGGGCGCTGCTGGAGCGGTGCCGGCCTGGCGTGCGGCGCGGCTGGATCCGATGACGGCGTTGCGTGAGGATTAGATCTTCGCGGCGGGAGCGTCTTATTTCGCGCGAAGGGCGCTAAGGGTGAAACGGATAAGAAGAACGGATCTTCTCCCAGTAAGACCCGCAAGACGCGGGAAGAGCAGTAAGAACGGATCAACGGACTTTTTTATTTTGAACAACGGATGATAATTTTCGTTATTACTGTCTCTTGCTGAGCTTACTGGGAAATGTCGTTTTGCTGTGACGAACGAAGCGGCCGGGGGGTTACCACCGGCCGCTGTGTTGTGAGGCGCTTAATGCCGATCAGCGGGGCCAGACGTTGTCCGTGGCGTCGCGGTCGGGGAAGCGGCGGAAGGGATCGTATGTGACGCTTTCGATGGCGCGGCCGAAGTCGAGGTCGGCGACGAAGGTGCGGCTGCCGCTGAACCATACGTCGACAGGATACGTCACGATCGCGGTGTTGGCGTCTTCCATCACGGCGTTCGCCATGGTGCGGATGGGTGCACCGGTAGCGGCGAGCTTGACGCGCAGCACGACGGGTGCGGGCATCTCGCCGTCCTGTCGCACGGTGACGAGGGAACGCGTGCCCGTCGTCGTCATGTTCTGGATGGAGCCTTGCGACGCCTCGGTGGTGAAGAGCCAGTAGTACCAGAACCAGCCGAGGTCGCGGTTGAGCGAGCGGTTCATCGAGAACATGAAGTCCCACGGGGACGGGTGCTTGAACTTCCACGCGCTGGCGTACTCGCGCAGTGCGCGCTGCACGGCGGTGTCACCGACGACGGCGCCGAGCATGGACAGCATGAGCGGTGTCTTGCTGTAGGTCTGGAAGCTGTACATGGGACCGCCGTAGTTGGCGCTCCACATGAGCGGCGGCTCGGCCTCGTTGCCGCTGACACCGCCGTACGACTGTCCGCGTCCGTCGAGATTGGGCGCCTGATTCTGGCGGTCCGCACCGGACAGGATGTTCATGTACTGGTTGAACCCTTCGTCCATCCAGCCGTACTGCGTTTCGTTGTTGCCCACCATCATCGGCCACCAGCTGTGCGCGATCTCGTGGTCCGCGGCGCCCTGGTTGGACATGATGACCATGGGATACTCCATGCCGGCGCTCGGTCCGTCGATCATGGACATCTTCGGGAACGGATACGGCACGAGGAGCTGCGAGTAGAACTCGAGCGCGTGGCGTCCGAGCTCCGGCGCGTTGGTGTAGAGGCGTGCGTTGCCGGGCGTGAAGTACATGTGTACCGGAATCTCGCCCCGCCCTGGAATCGTCGCCCGTGTGGCCTGCCAGACGTACTGCTTCGCGGTGCCCCACGCGAAGTCGTTGACGGTGTCGGCGACGAAGTGCCAGGTGAGCCGGCCGTTCGTGCCATTCGCTGTGGACTTGCCCGGTCCGGTTTCCGTCGGTCCTACGATGACCGTGACGGAGTCGGACTGTGTGACGCGGGCGAGTCGCTCACGCGCGGTGGGTGTGAGCACCTGCTCCGGATTCTGGAGCTCGCCGGTCGAGCCGACGATCCAGCCGGCGGGCACGTCGAGGCTGACATCGAAACGGCCGAAGTTGTTGTAGAACTCGGAGGGCCCGAGGTAGATCTCGGTGTCCCAGCCGCGCAGGTCGTCATACACGGCGACGCGCGGGTACCACTGCGTGAACTGATAGAGCGAGTCGGCCCAGCGGCTGGTCATGCGGTGGCCGCTGCCGCCCGGCCCGCCGGCGACCTTGAAGTTCCACTCGATGTCGAGTGTTGCGCTCGCGCCGGGCATAATGCGCGCGGAAGCGGGCAGTACGAGGCGGGCGTTGGTCATGGTGATGCCCTGCATCGTCGGCGTGGTGGGCGCGCCGCCGCCGCGGCCTGCGTTGGCCGGCGGCGTGAGCGAGACCGGCTGGCCGTTGATCTTCATGCTCGTGATGACCATGCCGTCGGTCACCTCGGACGGCATCCAGGAGGAGGCGAGGTACGCGTGGGGCCGGAAGATGTTCTGGTCGAGCCGCATACGGATATCGCCGAGCGTGTCACGGCTGCCGTTGCGCAGAACGATGGTCTCGCTGCCGCGCAGAACGGAGGCCTTCTCATCGAGTGACGCCCGGATCGTATAGTCCGTGCGGAGCTGCCAGTAGTTCGCGCCGGGGCGGCCGGTCGAGTCGCGCGTCCCTGCCTCGTGTGCGCGGCGGATCTGGTTGGTCATCGGGATGTTGCGGCGCACGGCGCGCTCCGGAATCGCACTGCCCTGCATGCCCGTGGTGACGGGGCGACCCTCGACCGCCACCGGCTGCCGGGGCGGTGGCGGGGGTGCGCTCGCGCAGGCGACGGCCGGCGCGGTCATGAGCAGGACGGCGAACAGTCG
>DASUXU010000094.1:0-22529 GCA_036377735.1 Longimicrobiales bacterium | reverse complement strand
CCCCGCCGCCACCTCCCGGTCCAACCCCGCCCCCTCGACCCTCACCACCCGACCCCCACCGTCCTCGACCGGGGCCGGCACCGCCACGCAACCCATCATCGCCAGTGAAAGCACCCCCACAGCCCCCAAAACCCCCAGGGTACTCAGCCCACTCCCTCCCCCTCCCCCTGCGATGCTCATCGCTCGTCCAGCGACGCCGCAATAAACCGCGCCACCCCCATGATCGTAAGCGACGGGTCCACCGAGATCGATGTGGGAATCGCCGCGCCATCCGCCACATACAACCCCTTCACCCGGTGCGCTTCGCCCGTCGGGCCTGCAAATGAATCGGCCGGGTCCACGCCCAGCGGCGCGGTCCCGAGCAGGTGGCTGCCCGCTGCGAACTGCGCATTGGGCTCCACGCTTCGCAGGGAAATGCGCTTCACGTCGGCTTCCGTACGGACACGCGTGCCGTAGACATCCGGAATCAGCACTTCCTTCGCGCCGGCCGCCAGGAATATCCGCGATGCGTTCTTCAGGTAGTCCACGGCCTTCAGGCGGTCTACGCCCTCGAGCTTGAAGGACGTGCGACGGATGCCGTTGTCGTCGAGATAGACACGACCCGGCTGCTCTTCGTCGATCACGGACATGAGCGAGCCGTAATGGCGATACCGTTTCATGTGTTCGGTATGCTCCGCGCCGATGCCGTTCAGCATTGCCGCCGCGATTCCCGGCGACTGGTGATTGGACAGCATGATGTATCCGCCGCTCTCGTACTCACCCCCGGCCTTGTACTTCACCTGCCGGAACCCGTGCACGACGTATGCACACGGAATGCCCGTCACATTGTCGATCTCGCGGTCGAAGTCGGCCCACACGAAGTAGTGCGGGTTCATGTAGAACCGGCGGCCGACCGTCGGGTCCTGCACGTTGCGCATGAGCAGCTCGGCCGTTCCCAGCGCGCCGCCGCTCAACACCACGACATCGGCGTCTATACGGAATGTCCCCGTCTCCGCGCGTGTCACGCGATCGACGAATGCGCCTTCCACGCCGCGCGCCCGGCCGTTTTCGATGATGATGCGGGTGACGTGCGCGTCGCTGTAGATGCGGCCGCCCTTCTTCGATACGCGCGGGATCGTCGTGATCAGCTGTGACGACTTGCGGTTGTATGCGCAGCCGAACTGCGTCCAGCCGCAGCCGATGCAGTCTATGCGCGCGGTGGGCGGCGCGTGGCCTTCGATGCCGAGGACCTCGCAACCCGTGCGGACAAGCCTGTTGTTCTCATTGAACAGCGCTTCCGGCGTCGTATGGATGCCGAGCTCCTGCTCGATGGCATCCCAGTGCGGACCCAGGTCCTGCTCCGTCATCCAGTCGAGGCCGCTGCGCTCACGCCAGCGCGCCAGCCGGTCCGGCGGCGTACGGAAGGAGTCGCCCCAGTAGTGCACAGTGCAGCCGCCGACGGCCTCGGCGTAGTTCAGGAAGAACGCGTTGTCGGCCGTGGAGTCGAGACCGCGGCGGCCGTTGAAATCGCCGAGCGCGTCATCTTCGCGCTGCGTGAAATCTTCCGCGCGGAAGAATCCGCCCTTCTCGAGCATGACTGCATTCCAGCCGCGCTCGGCGAGGTATGCGGCAAGCGTGCCGCCGCCCGCGCCGGTGCCAACCACTACGACGTCCGCCTTGTCACGCACCGCGTCCCGCCGGCCGGCTCCCTGGATGATCAAGCAATTTCTCCGAAGTCGACGGCGTGCGGGGCAATCGCGACGTGCTGCTCGGGCCACGAGCCATGGAATCCCGTCAACGCGCGCGTGGCATCCTGCGAGTATGCGAAGTAGACGACGAATCCCTTGAGCGCCTGGTATGCCGCCCGCCGCAGCTCGAACCGGCTGTGGGCCCATGTCTCCAGGTAGCGGCGACGATGATCGGGGGACAGGGCGGTGAATCGGCTGACCCGGCCGCCCAGAATGGTCGCGTGCTGTATCAGGTTGAGCACGGTCTTCATATCGCTGCGGATCGGCTCACCGACCAGGGCCAGCTCGCGGTCGATCGCCTGCGCGACACTCCACGCCGTCACGGGCACGCCGACCAGCAGTGCCTCCGCAGCAGCGCGCGCCGTCGCGTACTCCTTGTCCGTCAGGGACTGGAGGCTATACGAGTCACTCGTCGCCTGCGGATAATCGCGCGCACACCCCGCCGGCAGGAGGGACGCGGCCGCAATGACCGTCGCACCGCCCGCCGTCGCACGCAGAAAGCCTCGCCGATTCATCATGTCCGCCATGCCGAATAGTAGCAATTTCGCGAAGGCATGCCTACCTTTTCTGCTGATTCCGACCGGGAGGCCAGAGACGTGCTTGCAGTACGCTTTCACTATCGACCGGCCCGGTACCTGCTCACCCGGTTCGCCGCCAGGCGACGGCCGGGTCTCGCATATTCGGGCTTCGGCTGCGTCTCCCTCGACGATGTGGCTCCGCCCGCGCTGCCCGGTCCGGACTGGGTCCGAATCGATACGACGCTCAGCGGCATCTGCGGGAGCGATCTCGCCGCCGTCACCGCACACGACTCGTTCACACTCGAGCCCTTTGGTGCGTTTCCGTTCACGTTCGGCCATGAGAACATCGGCCGCATCGCGGAGACGGGTTCGAATGTGACCGGCTGGAAGGCCGGACACGCCGTCGCCGTGAATCCGATGCTGTCCTGTGCGCAGCGCGGCATTGATCCGGTCTGCGACGCGTGCGCGCGGGGTGATTACGGCCTGTGCCGCCGCACCACGGACGGCGTGGTCGGCAACGGCCCGATGATCGGCTACAATCCGGTCGTCGGCGGTGGCTGGTCCGCTTCATTCGTGGCGCACCAGAGCCAGCTCCACGACATAACGGGTATGCGCGACGAAGTCGCGGTACTCGTCGACCCGTTCGCGTCAGCATTGCGGCCGGTCCTGCTCCACCCGCCGTCGCCCGGGGATGTTGTACTCGTGATCGGCGCGGGATCGATCGGGCTCCTGACCATTGCTGCGCTCAGGGCAACCGGGTGGGGCGGCCCCATCGTCGTAATGGCGCGCCACCCGTTCCAGGCGGAGCTGGCGAAGAAGGCGGGGGCGACGGAAATCGTGGAGTCGCGGTCTGCCATGTACGGCTGGGCCGAGCGGCTGCCGGGCGCACGCGCCTTCAAGCCCTCTCTTGCCCCACGCTTCGTCGAAGGGGGACCTTCCCTGGTCTATGATACGGTCGGCACGCAGGGGTCTGTCGGAGACTGCATGGCCCTGACCCGTGAGGGGGGCCGGATCGTGCTGGTTGGCGCCGCCGCGAAAATTGCCGTGGACTGGACCCGGCTGTGGTACCGCCAGCTGACTGTCGCCGGTATCTTTGCCTACGGCTCTGTCCCGTTCGAGGGGCGGACCCGCGATATCTATGATGTGGCACTGGACCTCCTCCGGCGTATCGACATGGAGGGTCTCGGCCTCGTGACACACGTGTATGAACTGGAGGAGTATCGTGCAGCACTCGCAGCCGCTCTCGATAAGGGCGGGAGCCGCTCCATCAAGGTCGCCATCCGTCCCCGCTGATTCCGTATCGGCTTACACGCGGGACCCGTTTGACGGCTTTTTCGACGGCGGTTCCGCGTCCGACGCGATCCGGGCCGGCTCGCTCCTCGATACGCCCAATGTCCGTCGCTGGTTCGAGCTCATCGGCGCCGGCCTCGCGGAATCGCTCTACACGTACCAGCTCCCGCTCGAGGTGCGCTCCGGCCCCGAGTCTGCCGCGCTGGGCGAGCGGTTCATCATGTTCTCGAGCTACAGCTATCTCGGCCTCATCGGACATCCCCGGCTGGCGACGGCGGTCAAGGCGGCCGTCGACCGCTACGGTACGTCCACCGGCGGTGTCCGCCTGCTGACGGGCACGCTCGAGCTGCACCACGAGCTGGAGCACGAGCTCGCCGCGTTCCTCGGACAGGAAGCATCCGCGACATTTGCTTCGGGTTACGATGCCAATGTAGCGGCGATCACGTCACTCTTTGGAAGCGACGACTATGCGCTGCTCGACCAGTACGCGCACCAGAGCATCATGGACGGCGTCCGCATGGCGGGCTGTGAGACCCGCCGGTTCCGTCACAACGACATGGAAGATCTCGAGCGCCGTCTGCGCCAGGCCCGTAACCGCGGCGCACGGCGCATCCTGATTGCGGTCGACTCCGTCTTCAGCATGGACGGCGACCAGGCGCCCATCGCGGACCTGATCGACATCCGCGACCGCTATGACGCCTTCCTGCTCGTGGACGAGGCTCACTCGATCGGCGCGGTCGGTCGCACGGGGCGCGGCATCTGTGAGGAACAGGGCATCGATCCGTCACGCATCGACATCCTGACCGGCTCGCTCTCGAAGGGGATTCCGTCGTCTGGCGGGTTTGTTGCCGGATCGCGCGCGCTGAAGATCTACGTCCAGCACGGCTCCGGCCCCTACATGTTCTCCGCGGCCATGACACCTGCGAACAGTGCGGCCGCGCTCGAGGCGCTGCGCATCATCCAGGATGAGCCGGAACACATCGCGCGGCTGCGGGAGAACACGCACCGCCTCAAGAACGGACTGGCGGAGATCGGCTTCGACACCGGCGCCTCCACCACGCCGGTCGTGCCGCTCATCCTGGGCGACGAGTTCCGCGCCTACGGCGTCGCACGCGAGCTGCTCAACCAGGGGATCTTCACGTCCGCCGTTGTGTTCCCTGCTGTCTCACCCGGCCAGGCGCGGCTCCGGCTGTGCGCTACGGCCGCGCATCAGCCGCATCATTTCGACCGCCTTTTCGAGGCGCTCAGCTGTATTGCGGCTCCCGCCACCGCCGCAGATGAGGCGCCCGTTCGAGTCATGCGTCGCTAGTCAGATCCGAGATGCCGATTTCGGCATCTCGTGTGCCCTGCCCCGGCGGCAGCAGCGCCTTCAACGCGATCGGTGCGACGAACGTCGTCACGAGCACCATCATCATCACCGCACTGAAGTCCTGTGTCGTGAGCACTCCGGTCGTCAGGCCCATCTGCGCGAAGATCAGCCCCACCTCGCCGCGCGGTACCATGGCTACACCGATCACCAGCTTTCTGACAGGCAGCCAGAACGGCGCGTAACCTGCCAGGATCTTGCCGACTACCGCCACAACCGTGAGTGATACGCCGAGCAGGAGGACGCTGCCGTCCAGGAACGCGCGGATATCCACCGCCGCTCCGACTGCGACGAAGAAGATCGGGACGAACACACCGCCGATCCGGACCACACCACTCTCGATCGCGTGCGCCTGCTTCGTCGGCGCGAGGATGAGGCCCGCCGCGAATGCGCCGATGATCAACGCAGAGCCAGCGCGGTCGGCGAGGAGCGCGAGGATGAGGGCGAGGACGAGCCCCATGATCGCCAGCGTGTGGTCCTTACCGATTCGTTCCAGCAGCGCGAACAGCGGCGGGACCAGGAAACTGCCCACGAATACGGCGAGGAAGAGGAAACCGAATGCGGAGATTGTGGACCATGCGATGCTGCCCGCCGTGATCGTTGCCCCCGTCACGAGCGTTCCGACAATGCCGAGGATGATCAGGCCGAGAACGTCGTCGAGCACGGCGGCGCCCAGCACGATCTGACCCTCCGGATCATCCAGCCGCCCAAGGTCTGACAGAACGCGCGCCGTGATCCCGACGGATGTGGCCGTCAGGGCGGCGCCCATCAGGAGCGCGGAAAGCATCCCCAGTCCAAATGCGTGGGCCATGAAATAGCCCGCTGCGAACGGAAGAATGACTCCGACCAGCGCCACCACTGCTGCCGCCGGCCCCACTGCCATCAGTCGTTTGAGCTGTGTCTCGAGGCCAATCTCGAACAACAGGATGATGACGCCGAGCTCGGCCAGCAGGTGAATGATCTCACTGCCCGGATCCACCACGCCCAGCACGGACCCGCCAAGTACGACACCTGCGAGCAGTTCGCCGACTACCGCCGGCTGGCCAAGCTTCTCGGCCAGCTCGCCGAACAGCTTCGCGCCGACCAGGACGACCGCAAGAACAAAAAGAAATTCATCGACATGCATCGCCGCAACGTGGGCACTTACACGGGATCATGCAAGCGTTGCGTGCGGAAAAGAAAGCGGCCCGCCAGCACGAAGCTGACGGGCCGATTCCTGTTCTTACGGGCCATCCAATGGCCCTGTCTGGGCTTACTGGATCAGGAAGCGGTAACCGAGCGGAATGTCGGCCGCGTACCACTCCACATCAAGCGTCCACGTGCCGGCCGGAATAGTAGCGGTGCAGTTTTCCGGCTTGTTGCCGGTCGCACAGCCAATTCCGAAGTGTCCACCGGTCGAGTTCCAGATCGAGATGTCGATGTCACCCTGCGCAGCAGTGCCGTTCCAGTTGAGATTGAACGTGATCGACGTGCTGGCTGCGAGTGTGAACTGCCAGTAGTCGTGCGCGTCGTCTTCCGAAACCACGCCGTAGACCGGCGTTCCCCGCGTAATCGGATTGGGCGTCGCCAGGGCATCTGGCTCGTTGGCCTCCGACGCGGTGATCGGCGCATTGAATACCGACGCGACCTGGTCGGCACCCAGATTCGAGAGGACGACAGTAGTTGTCGGTCCTGGAACTCCCGGCACCACTGCCTGGATCATGGCAGTCGTACGACCCGGGACAATGAAGGCCTCGACGCCACCGATCGTCACGCGCGTATCGGCGTCGAACGGAATTGCGCCTGCGTTCAGCGTCAGCAGCGTACCCCACCGGAGCGTAGCCGGCGAGAAGGTACCGGTGAATGCACCCGCGACAACGGTCACCGGCGTGGAGCCGGTGGTCGCCTGTCCGTGGCCTGCGTTCAGCGTCGCGATCACGTTGGCGGTGCCGGGCGCGCGGCCCGTCATCGTCGCGGCCGCATTGTCGACGAACACGGTCGCAGCTGCCGAGGACGAGAGTGTCACGTCTTCGATCGTATAGCCGGTGACGTCGTTTCCTTCGGTGTCCTGGAAGCTCACCGTGATCGGTGCGCTCTCACCGCTGCCGAGCGGGCTGGCCGCGTTCACTGTGATCGCTGCCGGCCCGATCAGGAAATCGACCGTATCGGTCACGCCGCCGCCCGAAACGACGAGGCAGGACGGACCGAGGTTGTGCGCAAAGACCCAGAAGCGCTCAGGCGCTTCGAACTGGGTGCGCGTCGTGTCGGCGGTGACGGTGATGTCCGCATCGCACGGCGTGGCGGTCACACCATCACCCGTCGGGGCGAGATAGCGGTTCCGCACCTGTGCCACCACCTGTACGCTGTCACCCGCGACGATTGTCGAGAACGACGGGTTCGTAAAGAAGTACTCGCCCTCGTCGCGGCCTTCCTTCATCGGATTGTCGTCACAGGCGGCGAGCGCCCCCAGGACCATCGTCAATCCGAGGACCGTCCGAACAGACTTTACCATTATGCTCTCTCTTTCTGGTATGCGCGCAGCAGCGCGTTGGTGTTCAGCTTCTGGCTATTCCTGCTTGATTCGGACTGTCGCTCCAAGCCTCTGGAGGTCCACAAGCGCGTCGTTGCCGACCCTGGCAGTCTCGAGCACCTGCGATTCCGGCTCCGACGGGTCGTTCGTATACACCAGTCGATAATGGCGCATCCCGGTCTCATCGGCAAACAGGTAGACGTTGCCGCGGCCCGAGGCGTAGTAGAAGATCTCGTACGGCTTGCCATTCACCGGCGACTGTTTTGTAACGACCTGTGTAGGCGCACCGTGCAGCATGTAGATGCGGCCGCGGTCGGTGAGCCAGCCTGCCTGTGAGCCGCGGCCCGCGCGCTCGGCATACCGGTCGCGCACAACCTTGCTACGCTCCAGGAACGCGTCGATTGCGGACTCCTCGCCGTCATTCGGTGTCGGGCTCTCGCCGTTGAAGAAACGGTTCAGGAAAGCCCGCTTCCCGCCGGGCGACAGAGTATGGTACAGGTCTGCCTCGGCCTTGCTCGTGATCCACGTCACGATGCTGCCGTACACCTCTTCCAGATCCTGGTCCGAAACCGACTCCCAGTACGAGACCAGGGCCGGGCTGGCCATCTGGAACGGGTGTGACAGCGTCAGCGTGGTATCTGCGAGGGCGACCTCAACATCGAAGCGGTAGCTCCCGGGCACGAGCCCGGCGAGCTTTACCGATCCGGCGATGGGTCGGGGATCCGCAACAGCATTGAGCGACGCCAGCGTGAAGCGTGTGACATCCTTGCCGTCCTGCTGGCGGACGATCCCCGTAACCGTTCCTGTAACCGGTTTGCCGCGCCTCGGATACAGCTCGAAGTAATAGGCGAGCTGCGCCGAGTCCGGCTCGATAATGGCCTCCGACGATGTCTGAATCCCGATGGTGCCGCGGCGCAGCGTCCACTTGCCACTCGACGCCGAGTCCACGAAACCGACCTGCTTCGCCAGGATCAGGTCCGAGGCCATGGTATACGCAGGAAGCGCACTGACGCTGATCGTCTTTACATGACGTTCAGCCGGTCTGCCCTTCGGTGACACTGCAACCGTCACGTTGAAGGTGCTGCCGGCCGGCATTGCGAAATGGAATACCTCGAGCGCCGGCAACTGCACGCCGTTGGCGGACGGACAGCTGGCGTCCCACTTGTCTTCGAGCAATCCCAGCCCCTGCGCGTCCCTCACCGTCACCTCGGCCGCGTAGTCGCACGAGCCCGTGCCGAGCAGTCCTGCATCGACACGGAACACGCCTTCGACGATCGTCGTGGTGTCCGCTTCGGGAACGCGATATACGGTCACAACGGGTTGTGCCGGGTCCTGCGCCGCGACCGCCCCGGCCGCCGCAGCGGCCAGGACGGACACGGTCAGAATGCTGATGTACTTCATGCTTCGAAGCTCCAGCTGCCGCTCGTCAAATCAGCGCCAGCCGATCCCGAGCGTGAACACGTTGCGCGAGCCGAGCACACCGAAGTGGCGCCAGGCATAGTCGGCCTTCAGGCGATAGGACTCGCTCACGTTCCACCCGAGACCAGCGCCCAGCGAGAGGCCGTCGAGGCCCTCGTTGTCCACCGACGTCGCGCCTGCGAACTGCGTCTCCTCTTCACCCGAGAAGTTGTTGTCCGGCTGGTAGGCGTAGCTGCCGCGGAGCGCCGCACTGATCGGCTTGGACTCCGGCGTCCAGGCGAACTCGGCACCACCGCCGAAGCTGGCCGAGCTGTTGTAGACGTCATTGAACTCGCCCATGACCGTCAGGCGGTTCGATGCCGACGACACTACGTCGTACGCAGCACCCACACGGAACACCACCGGCAGAGCCGAAGCCTGCGACTCGAAGCGTGCTGCTTCCGGATCCAGTGTGGCCGGCGGGAAGGACTCATCATCGCTCGGCGGATTCGCCGTGAAGTCCAGGCCCGGGCCCGAGTGCTTCAGGTTGGAGCCGAGGTTCTGAATCACGAATGCCATGGAGATCGGACGGCCGGCCAGCTCGGCATGGTAGTTCGTGCCGATATCCAGGCCGAAGCCCGTCGCGCTCGTCTGCGCCAGACGGTCATTGATCAGCTTCAGCGTGAAACCACCGCTGAAGCGGTCGATGAACGAGTGTGCGAACGACAGGCCGACCACCGTCTCGCTCACGTTGTACGTGAACTGACGGGCGTTCTCCTCGTCATCCTCCGTATAGACCGGTGCGCTCGAGAAACCGAAGTTCGCGATGCTCAGACCGATCCCGTACTCACCGCCGGAGATCGGCGTCGCCACACCCGCCCACAGATAGCGCGTGTCCGCGAAGTACGGCATCACCGTGACGCCCACTTCCATGCCGGGCATGAGCGACACGCCGGCCGGATTGTAGAACAGCGCCTCGACATCCCGTGCGATCGCGGAGTAGGCCGGGGCGAGCGCCATGCCACGGGCGCCTGCGCCCAGCAGCATGAACTCGGCCGCGGTCGTACCCGCTCCCGTGTTCTCCTTCTTCAGTTCGATCGTGGGCACGTCTTCCTGGGCACTCAGCGGCGCGGCCGCAAAGAGCGCCAGGGCGACAATGGCCCCCTGCTTCAGAAATCTCATGTATGTGCCTCCTCAAGAGGTCTCATCGCGGGAGCCGCGCCGAGCGACTCCCGCGACGGGATCATTTAGTTGCCGAGCCCGGAGTTGATGACAGTGAACTTGCCAATGTGCGACTTACCTTCGGGCGTCGAGACGTGGAACATGTACACGCCGCTCGCAACGAACTGGTTGCTGCGGTTGCGCAGGTCCCACACCGCCTTGCCGCCACCAGCCGGGTCGTTGTGGTTGATCACATCGACCAGCACGCCGGACAGCGAGTAGATACGCACTGTCGCCTGCGCCGGCAGGTTCACGAACTGGAGCTCCTTGTTGGCCGGGCCCAGGTCGTAGAGGCTGACTGCGTAGTACGGATCCGGGATCGTGTGGACCTTGGTCAGGTCCGCCGTCGACGCCACGATCTGCGCAGCCGAGTTCACGCTCACGCCGAACTGCAGACCCGGAACGGCCGGGTTGCGGTCGCGCGGGCTGAAGCTGTACACGCCGGCAGCGCTCTTCGCGACTGCGCCGTTGTACGTGCGGAGCGTCCACACCGTGTTCGTCGGCACTGCGCCGTTGAACAGATACGCTTCACCGTTGATGTACAGACCGAAGCCCGTGCCGTCGCCAGTCAGGTTGCCCTGCGTGTCCGTGTTCAGCACCACCGGCTGCTGAACGAGCGGACGCGGGAACAGGCGGGGCAGTGCGTCGATGCCGTTGCCCGGGATGTTGAGGCCCGGGATGTAGTAGAAGTCACCGTAGTTCAGCACACCGTTGCCATCGGCATCCGTGAGGAAGCCGTACGTGGCGCGCAGTGTCGGCGAGAACTGCACCGGCACGTTGTGCGTCACGTCGATGACGCTGTCCACACCGGCCGCGCCCCAGTACACCTTCACGTCAGCCGCGCGCGACAGTGCGCCCGTGCTGAAGTAGAAGCGGCGGAACAGATCCGAGTCGACCGTCGACCCGTTCAGCGGTGACACGTAGTTCGTCATGCGGCCTGTCGGGGCAGTAGACCGCGTCTCACCCGTCGGGTTCACCGTACCGAGGTAGGGCGCCGGCTTGAAGATCGTCGTGATGCCCGTCAGCTGACCGAACGAGATGACGTTCTCGGTCGGGTCGGCCATGGTCTCGTTGGCGCCGTCGAACCAGCGCGAGCCACCCACGAAGTTCGTGGTCGGCAGGTCGTCTTCGACGAAGCCCGGCTGCTTGTAGATCCAGTCAGCCCAGCCGGAGTGCCAGTGCGGCAGCTCGACCGTGATTGCGGAGCTTCCGATACCCGCCGTCGGCGGAGCATCCACACCCCGTGCGATCAGGTCTGCACGGACCGCCGGATCGGACGTCATCTGGAAGGACGGACCAGGCAGCGTCTGCTCACGGATCGTGTTGGTCGCGCTGATGCGATACAGATCGTCGAACAGAGCCGTCGTGGTCTGACCGTCCACCGACATGTAGTACGTGCCGATGTGGCCGTTCAGGTAGATCTCCGGCACGATGCTGTCGATCGTGATCAGCTTCGCACCTGCCTGGAGCAGCTGCGCCGCGTAGGCCTCGAACGTCAGCGAGATGTTCGTGGTCGGCTGCGCCGGTCCGCTGAACGTACCCGTCGCCGGGTCGATCGTCGGGGCGGGTGCATCGGTCGCGCACACGCCATTGGCACAGGTTGCCAGCAGCTCGCCGCGGCCGAAGATGCCGAGGTCGAAGTCTGCGCTCGTCAGCGACGAGGCGGCCCGCTGCGGCTGGACCGTCTTCGTGCCACCGGCGGACTCGAGCGACGTCGGGCCCGACGGCATGCTGTTGATGTCGAACGCGGTGACTTCATAGAAGTACTGGAAGCCGTTGCGGACCTGCGTGTCCACGTAGGCGAACGGTACGCCCGTGTCGGACAGCGGCAGGGCCGAACCGTTGCGCTGCTCGGCTGCCAGCGCCGTGTCGGCCGACAGGACGATCGGGTCGCCATTGGCCAGCTGGGCAATCGTGCGGTACTGCACCACATCACCCGTCAGCGGAACCGCAGTGGTGTCCGTGCAGGCGGTACCGGTCACGTGCTCCGGGTCCGTGATGCACAGCACGTCCACCAACTCCGTGCCGGCATAGTCGAACTGCGCGATCAGCTTCATGTTCGCCGGGCTCGTGCCGCGGTAGATGCGGTAGCCTTCGACGTCGTACTGACGGTAGTTCGGATCGAACAGGGCATTGTCCGGATCGCCCGACGCGACGAAGAACGGGTCACCGCCGCCCGGCCGCACGATCTCCGTTGCGCTCGGCTCCCACACCACCGTTACGCGGTTGTCGCCCGGAACCAGGAAGAAGTTCGGCGGCTCCGGCGCGAAGCCGAGCAGGAATTTGTTGTCGAAGATCGACTGCGCGACGAGTGCCTTGCCGAGCAGCGAGTTCGGAACGACGGTCACGTCGAACTGGCTCACGCCGTCCGCCGGATCCGCCGGGCAGACGTTCGTGCTGACCCAGCCCGCACCCACTTCGATCGGACGGATCGGGTTCGTACCGCAGCCAGGCGCCGTGGACGGCACGCCCGGAGCATTGTCCTGACCCGGACCGGAGTTGATCAGCGGCGTCGCGACCGTGGCGGCCGCGAACATCGCGACTGCGATCGTGGCGCTCTGACCCGGCTCGAGCGAGAACGGACCCGAACCGATGAACACGCGCACGTCAGCCGGCGTCTGGCTCAGGAAGCACGCCTTGCGCGCCTTGATCTCCGCCAGCGGGAACGTGCAGGCCGCATCGCCCTTGCTCGGGTCGATGTTCAGCGACACATAGCGCCAGCCGCGCTGCACCGTGCTGGGATCCGCGAACGGAGCGCCCACCGTGTGCTGCGAAAGGCTGGTCAGACCGACTTCCTGGCCCGTGGCCGGGTCGATCGGGCTCTTCAGGTACTTCATGCCGACGATGCCCGGCGCACGCGGGAAGAACGGTGCGTGGAAGATGTCGGGCGGGTAGACGAAGCTGGGCTCCTGCATGTCGCCGATGTAGGCGATCGACATGTTGAACGGCAGAATTCCCGATGCGTAGTTCGAACCGGCGTCACCGACGTCCGGATCCGAGTCGTAGTCGACGTAGATCGAGTCGAAGCGCCAGCCTTCGTTCGGCAGCGAGTCGAGGCCGCCGAAGAAGCGGTTCTCGTTCAGACGCTGGAACAGCAGGTTGTTGGTGACGTTCGTGAACTTGTAGATGAAGTAGATGACCGCCTCGTTGCCCTCCGGATAGTTCCAGGCGAGCGAACGCTGCTCGACCAGAATGCCCATCGGATGCGGACGGCCCGTGCTGCCGCCGGAACGCACCGGATCGCCGTCCCAGTACGCAACCCAGGTATCCTGCTGGGACGCGGCCTGGCGGCCGATCAGCACGCCGTTGAACAGCGACGTGTCATTGATGATGCTCGTCGTGGCTTCCGGGAAGTCCGGGATCTGGCCCGGCTGCGGCCAGGTCGCGAGGTCTTCCGGCTCCAGCGAGCTGTAGAGCTGCGTGATCGCCGTCGCATGCTTGCGGTTACCCGAAGCATCGAAGAAGAACGCGCCGGTCGTATCGCCCGACCAGTGGAAGCAGGTCGGGGTGTTCGAAGCCGCACGGTTCGTACAGGTATCGTCCTTCGGGATGATACCCATGACCTGCAGGCCCGAGTTGAACATGTACTGGTTCGGCGAGCCGGTCGGCCAGAAGCCGCCGCCGCCCGTCGGGCTGTCGAACACGTCGGTGCACGAGTCACCGTTGTTCGTCAGACCGCACTGGAACTGATTGATGCGCAGCACCGTGGTCGGTCCCGCCGCCAGGTTGAACTGGCTGTTTCTGATGCGGACCTGCTCACGCTTGGCTTCCAGGGACTGGGCCGACGTGAGCGACGGGAGCATCGCAAAGCCCAGAAGGCCCGCGAGCAACCCGACACCCAGCCTGGCCCGGAACCGCGGACGGCAGGTTGTGAAATTGCGACTCATGTTCGCTCCTGAAGGAGTGGGAGAAACTCGTCGAAGCCTGCCGGCAGGGCCATGCGACCCTGCCGGCAGCCATTCATTACTTCGTTAGAAATTGATCTCGAGACCCAGCCGCAGCAGCTGCGGGCTGTTGCGGAACGCCTGCGGGCCGCTGCCACGGTCGAAGCTCTCGCCGTACAGCGCGCGCTGCTCCGCCACCGTGAAGATGCCGTCGCCGTTGCCGAAGCGGCTCTCCGCCTGCAGCAGCATGTACTTGTTGACGGCGTTCTCGGTGTTCTCCGTCAGGATGTTGAAGTCGTCCACGAGGATGTCGCCATCCAGGTTCGCGTCCGCCATCGCATCCTTCAGCACCGTCTCACGGCGCAGGTTGTTCGTGATCTGTCCGGTCTCGAGCCACACTGCGTTCGTGTTGGCGATGTTGAACGGGTTGCGGGCATCCACGAAGCCGCGCAGGGACTTGCCCATGACCGTGAAGCCCTTGGTCAGGCGCAGGTCGAACCGCTTCTCCATCGGCGTACGCGAGGCGTTCAGCGACTCCGCCAGCGTGCCTTCCTGGCCGGCCGCCGTCGGCGGGCCGGTCTGACCGTTACCCTGGTTCTCGAGCAGCGTGTACGGCAGGCCCGACGCGAGGCGGCCCGTCGCGAAGATGCCGAGGTCACCCAGGATCGCATTCGCAACGCTGTTGCCCGACGCGTAGTCGGACGGCAGCTGCACCGAGAGGATCGTCGCGATGTTGTGCGCACGGCTCTGGTCCAGCGGCAGCAGAATGTCAGGCGCTGCGACCGGCGTCCCGAAGGTCACGCCGACGTTCGACGTGCTGCGGGCAAAGATGCCGGTGTAGGACGACGGATCGGAACCCGTACCGCGTGCGTCCGTGAACGTGTAGCTCAGGGACAGGTCCGCGATCTGGCTGAACCGGTGATCGACCTTCATTTCCGCGCCGCGGATCAGCGAGTAGTCCGCGTTCACGAGAACGTTCAGGTAGATCGGCGCGCCGTCGACCGGATCGACGAACGGCAGCTTGCGGTTCGACAGCGCGTTGCGCGTCGTCTTCGAGTATGCAGCCACGTCCACGACCGTGTTGCCGCTGAACAGCTGGCGGTAACCGGCCTCGAACGCGACGGTGCGCGGAATGTCGACTTCACGGCCGAACGAGGCGTTCGTGTTGATGCCGCCCGTCAGGTCGCCCAGCTGCTGGCCCAGGATACCACCCGTGCCCGTCAGCTTCGGCGGCTGCGTGTTCTGGCCGTACGAGAGACGGAACGTCGATGACGCCGTCACCGGGAAGCTCACCGCCAGCTTCGGGCTGAACACGGTCCGCTTCTTCGTCGCAATGAAGTTGTTCTTACAGACGACCTCACCCGTGATCGCGTTGGTGCGCTCGGCCGCCGTGGCTGCGCCACCGCAGTCCTCGAGCGGAACGACGCGGTCGAGGAACGGCTCCTCGCCCGCCACGACCGTGTAGGCATCCGCCTTCAGCGAGTCAGGCACGTTGAACACGTAGCCCGGGACGCGTGCGAAGTAGGCGTTCGGGTCGAAGTAGTCCATGCGGACACCGCCTTCGAGGACCACGTCGCCGATGTCGAGGCGGTTGGTCACGAACAGGCCGCCGAAGCGCGGCGTGTAGTGCGACGCATTGGACGCACCGCTCGTCGTGCCGACGGCCATCGACTTGTCATCTTCCACGCTCATTTCGCCGCCCAGCTGAACGCGGTTGAAGCGCGTCATCTGGTAGTCGATCGAGCCGGTGTAGTACCAGCGGTCCGTGCTGGACCACGACTGCGTCGGGTTGCCCAGACCCTGCGTGCTCGGACGCGACAGGTACGGGTTCAGCCGCAGCGACTGCGACAGGCCCGCCGCGCCGGAGCGCGCCGTCAGGCCGGCGTACGGCGTGTTGTCCACCACCGGGATCACGTTGTCCAGGTGTGTCGGGATCAGGTTCGACCGGCGGGCGAGGATCTGGATGTCGTTCACCGGGAAACGATCCTTCAGGTCATCCACCGCGAAATCGAGGTTGCCGAAGTTGAAGCCGAACATCGGGAACTCGTGATCGCGGAGCCAGCCGATGTCGAGCGTGCCGCCCTGGTTGAAATCGCGCATGTAGCTGACACGCGTGTCGAGCGCGATCTGGCGGTCGGCGGACTGGTTCAGCAGGAAGTAGCCGCCGAGCGTGAACATGTTCGTCGAGCCGCGGCTGCCGTTCTGGTTGTCCGGATTGGTGACGCTGCTGGTCACGGTCTGGCCACGGTTGTAGAAGTACGACAGGTCCAGCTTGGAGCCGCGACCCAGGCCGTACGTCAGGCGGTTCGTCATGACGATCTCGTCGTCCTGCCGCCCCGGGACCTTCGAGCCGTTGTCGAAGTCGACGAAGTTCGGGATCACGATGTCGACGCTGTCACAGGTCGCGCCCACGCCCGACGAGCAGCCCGACGCGCCCGACGCGTTGGTCCGCGCGAGGCGGATCACCGTGTCGATGCCGATCGGCACATACTGCGGATAGTAGACATCCTGCAGTGTCTGGTTGAGCTGCGTCCCGTACTTGTAGCCCTCCGCCGCGAGCGCGCCGAAGTAGCTCAGGTTGTTCAGGAACGGGACCGGACCGCCGATGCTGAGCTCGGCGCGGTTGAAGCCCTGGCTGAGCTTCTTCGGAGAAAGCTGGTCGGTCTGGAAGGACGCCGAGCCGCTCCAGCTCGTGCCGCCCGTGCGCGTCACGTAGTTGATCACACCGGACTGCGCGCCGCCGAAGCGGGCGGAGATACCGCCGGTCGTGACGTCGAGCTGCGCCAGTGCGTTGGTCGGGAGCTCGATCGTGTTGCTCGTGCCGTTCTGGATCCGGCGGATCGGCACACCATCCACATACACGGCCTCTTCGCCCTCACGCGAGCCGCGGATCGAGAAGTCGTTCGCACCCGTACCCGTCGAGATGACGCCCGGCTGCAGCTTCACGATGTTCTGCGCGTTGTCCATCGGCAGCTTGTCGATCGTCTCACCCGTCACGATCGCGCGCGACGACACCTGGTCGCGCGGTACGAGCGGGTTCCGGTCGCCGCGGATCTCCAGTGCCTCGAGCTCGACTGCCGTCTGCTCGAGAACGAAGTCCTGCGTGATCGTGTTACCGGCGATGATTCGCTGGTTCGTCACTTCCGTCGTGCGGAAGCCGATGCTCGCCGCACGGATCGTGACCAGACCCGCGGGCACTTCGTTGATGAAGTAGCGGCCCTGGGCGTCCGTGATGTTGCCGAGACTTGTACCTACGACCGTCACCTGAGCTGAGGCGACCGGCTGCCCATTGGACGTCACTCGTCCCTGGATTCTGCCGGTGGAGCCCTGCGCCAGTGCGTTCGTCACAGACAACGTGACAAACATGACTGCCGTGGCCAGCGTCAAGGCGACTTTCGTTACCGCCTTACGTAGCATGGAGGATCCTCCTTGGTGGTGCGGAAACAACGCGTGGATGGAACGGGCAAAAGCTGTCAAAGGCAGCACTCGCTGTGAGGGGGCACAGTGCGGCCCCGTGACACTTTTGTATTGATCTGGCGCCGGATAAGCGACGTCAGAGTATGCCGGTGTGAAAAACGTGTCAAGAACCATATCGACTGCGGCTCCCAATTATTTGCACACAGCTTTCAACGTCCGGCCCCCCCGGAACGTGACAACGGCCGTTCCGGGCGGCACTTGACGCCTCCGCCCGTCACCGGCTCGGAGGCGCTACTTTCTATCGGCCAGACATGTGTTTCTGATGGAAGCCGGCGGAACCGGACCGGATGGCCGCCGTGTATACCATACTGCACGCCGGCACCTCCTTTAGCAAATGGGGCCTTACCCATGCGCGTCCGCAGCCTGCTTTTTTCAGCGTTTTTCGTTCTCCTGCCTGCATTTCTGACCGCCCAGTCCCCGTCGCCCGAAACCCTCCAGGACAGCCTGGCCGTGATATCGGACGTCCCGCTGCTGCACCGGATGGAACGCCCGTTGCCCGCGGCGGCGGCGGCGTCGACCCCCTGGGAAGTGCTGCAGCGGGGGTTC
Source organism: Longimicrobiales bacterium (assembly GCA_036377735.1). Taxonomy (GTDB): domain Bacteria; phylum Gemmatimonadota; class Gemmatimonadetes; order Longimicrobiales; family RSA9; genus DASUXU01. Next base: position 4,593 of record DASUXU010000094.1, on the reverse strand, counting down.
ATCGAGCACCGGATCTGGCAGCTGACGGGGGACGCGTCGGATGCGAAGCGGGCACGCCAGACCTTCGAGGACGGTGCGGAGCGGTTCGCGGCGGATCCCTGGATCCGGTACGGGTGGGCGAGGGCGCTGGCGGACGGCCCGGAGACCCGGCTGCGGGTTGCGGGCGGGGTGCTGAGCGACGTGACGATCTTCCAGTCGGTCGGTGAGATTCTGAAGCGTGACCCGCGCTCGCGTGCCCGCGGACAGCTGCGTCGTGCACTGCAGCTGAATCCGGCGTTCGGCGAAGCGGCGCTTCTCCTGGCCGACCTGGCGGTTGCGGACGGCGGTCGAAGCAGCGCACTGGTGCGGGAAGCGCGGGACGTGCTGGCGGCCGCGCGCGCAGCGGGTGCCACGCAGCCCGAGGTGGGGAACAAGCTGGCGAGGATGGAGACGCTGCTGGGCAACTACGCCGCCGCGACGGCGGTCACGGAGGCGAACGCTGCGTCGGGCGATGCGGGTGCACTGAAGGCGAGAGCGGAAGCCCTGCTGCTGCAGCCGTCGCGCCAGGCGGAGGGCGCGCAGCTTTATGCGCGAGCGCTCGATGCGCCAACGGAAGAGGCAGTGGCTGCGATGTTCCTGGACGTCCAGGTCCTGATGAACGCGACGGAGGCTGCCGAATGGAAGCGCCTTCGCACGCCCGCCGAAAAGGGTGCGTGGATCCGTCGCTTCTGGGACCGCCGCGCCGCGGAGTCTGGCGTGACGGTCGCCGAGCGGCTCGCATCGCACTACAAGCGGCTGGAGATCGCGCGGCGCAGCTACGTGAAGGGGTCGACGCGCGGCGCATCGGGATTCGGTGTGCTGCTGGTCGACCGTCCGGCGGGCGATTATCCGTTCGACGACCGCGGTGCAATCCTGATCCGCCACGGTCCGCCCGAGGCCGTGGTGTCCACGCAGGCGCCGGGCACGCTTCCGAACGAGACGTGGGCGTACGATCTGCCGGGGATCGGTCCGCAGCTCTTCCATTTCGTCACGCTCGCCGGGACACAGGAGTATGCGCTCGTCTCGGACATCACGACTGCGATCGATCCGGCCGCGTCACGCACGAGCTTCGGCAACCTGCGCAACCGGGCGCTGCTCTCCCTGCTGCAGGACCGCATCCCGCTGGACCAGCGGTACCAGGTCGCCGCTGCGCGCATCAACACGATGCTGGTGCGCCAGCCGATGCTGCCGCTCGACGGCACCGACGTGCGGGCCGCTCTGGAGAACATGGACGCCGAGTATCGCACAGGCGCGAGGCGAGCGCTCCGCACCGACACCTACCGCCGTCCGTACGAGGGCGCGCTCTCCTTCCTCCACGACGTGTTCGCGTTCCGCACGCCATTCTCACGCACCGAACTGACCGCTGCGTTCGCGGTGCCGGCATCGCAGCTGGAGCCTCTCGCCGCAAGCAACAACTCGCGCTTCGCTTTGAAGCTGTCCGCCATTCTGCTCGACACCCTGCAGGGCACGGTGACCCGCATGGATACCACCGTCGAAGTGCAGCTCGCCCAGCCGCCCGGCCCGCGCGACTACGTCCACGCGCACGTCACGCTGCCGGTCATTCCCTCCGAGCACACGGTCTACACACTCGTGGCCGAAGACATGGTGGGCGGCCGGGGAAGCAGTGTTGACGGATCCAGACGGCTGCGCGACTTCAGCAGCAGTGAGAATCTGCTCGTGAGCGATATCGTGCTGGCGCGGCCATCGGCGGCGGGCGAGTGGCGGCGTGGCGACCAGACGTTCCGGCTCGCACTCCCGCGCAGCTTCGCACCCTCGAGCCCGTTCACCGTGTTCTACGAGGTCTACAACTTCGAGCCGGGTGAGCGTTTCAGCACGCACATCAGCGCAGTGCCCGTGAACCGCAGTACGCTGCAGCGCGTTTTCGGCGGCGGTCCCCGGCCCGTTGACGTCCGCTTCGACGGCATCGCGTCACCGGGCTCGGACGGCGTGCAGCAGGAAGTGCGGGAGGTTGCGACGGAGCTCGAGCCCGGCCGCTACCGCATGACCATCACGGTAACCGCGCAGGGCTCGCGGCGGACCGCTGTGACGGAAACACTCTTCGAGGTGAAGTAGGAGCAGGATGCGAACAGCCCCCCTGGCACCCGCAGCGCAAGGCTACAGTGCAGTACCCGTACGGACCTTCCATCCGTGTCTCACGCATGCACGAGACGGGCACGAACCAGAGGGGCTGTGAAGATAACGCGGCGCACGGTCCGTTCCTGACGGGCGCGGCGGCACCGCGATAACCTGCGTGCCGCCGTGCCAGAGCGCAATCAGCCGGGTGGTGTGGCGGGCGCTGTCATTTTCATGACCCGCAGCAGGGCCCTCGCCTTTGCCAGCGTCTCCTCGTACTCCATGGCTGGATCCGAATCCGCGACTATGCCTGCGCCCGCCTGGACATGTGCCCGGCCGCCCGCCGCGACGATCGTGCGGATCGCGATGGCCGTGTCCATGCTGCGGCCGCCGTCCGCGAAATAGCCCACTGCGCCGGCATACACTGAACGCCTGACAGGCTCGAGCTCGTCCAGGATCTCCATCGCGCGGATCTTCGGCGCACCCGAGACCGTCCCGGCGGGGAAGCACGCACGCAGTACATCCATGGCCGACGTATCGGTTGCGAGGTCGCCCTCGACGCGGCTCACGATGTGGAGGACGTGGCTGTAGCGTTCGATCTCCATGAAAGCGGGCACGCGGACGGTTCCGAACTTGGCCACGCGTCCCACATCGTTGCGGCCCAGATCCACGAGCATCAGGTGCTCGGCGCGCTCCTTCGGATCCGCAATCAGCTCCGCGGCGCGCGCATCATCCTCCTCCGGCGTGGCGCCGCGCGGGCGCGTACCCGCGATCGGCCGCACCGTGACCGTGCCCTCCTCTGCGCGCACGAGGACTTCCGGCGAGGAGCCTATGAGCGATACGCCGTCGAGCTCGAGGAAGAACAGGTAGGGCGAAGGGTTCAGCGAGCGCAGCGCGCGATAGAGCGAGAGGGGCTCGGCCTCCAGCGGCATGCTCAGGCGCTGGCTCAGCACGACCTGGAACGCATCGCCGGCGCGGATGTACTCGCGGATCCGCTCGACCGATGATTCGTAGCCGGCGCGCGTGAAGCTGCTCTCGAACGGCGGATCCGCATCGACCTCGCGCAGCGCGAGCGCGGGCGGGGAAGGCGTGTGATCGAGCGTGCCGACGACGTCGGTCACGCGCGACGCGGCATCCTCGTACGCCGCGCGCAGCTCCGCATCGGTCGCTCCTGCCGTCGGCACCGTCGTGATCGCCTGGGCGGTCCCGAAGATGTTGTCGATCGCGACGACGACGTCCGTGAACATGAACAGCGCGTCGGGCAGACCGAGGGTATCCGGCGGCGAGCTGGGCAACCGTTCGATGTGGCGGATGACATCATAGCCCAGGTAGCCGACTGCGCCGCTGAAGAAGCGCGGCAGTCCCGGTACGGCGACGGGATCACGCGCACGCAGGCGTGTGTCCAGGTCGGCGAGCGGGTCCGCCGTCGCCACCGGATCACTCCACCCATCAACGGGGGTCCAGGTACTGACGCGGCCGTCCTGCCCGAGCCGCCACGCGGAGGACGGGCGGGTGCCGAGGAAGGTGTAGCGCGCCCACTTCTCGCCGCCCACCAGGGACTCCAGCATGAAGCCGAAAGGCGGGGCCGCGAGCTTCGCGTACGCGGTTACGGCCGTGTCGCGGTCGAAGAGAAATGAGCGCCAGACGGGGACCGGCCGGCCGGTGCGAGCGAGCCGGAGGAATTCCGTGAAGTCAGGTTTCAGCATGGGGTCAACCTATACGGATCAGGCGAGTCGGGCTTATCTTCCACCCTTTCGTGTCCGGATCCTCCGAGAAATTGAAGCAGACATGACCGAAACCAGAACGTCTTCCATCGCCCGGGACGAGAGCGAATATCGGCCGCAGTATCTTGCTGCCGCACTCGTCACCCTGGGTGTGTTCGTGCTCTACGCGATCACGCTGTCTCCCACCACGTGGTTCTGGGACACGAGCGAATACATCGCGACCGCGCACATTCTCGGGATTCCGCACCCGCCGGGCAATCCGCTGTTCGTACTGCTGGCCCGTACGTGGGACCTGCTGCTCACGCCGTTCGGGCTCCCCGTCGCGGTCCGCATCAATCTTTTCAGTGCGACGATGGGCGCGCTCGCCCACGGCTGCTGGTTCCTGCTCGCCGACCGCGTCCTCGCCTTCTACTCGACGGACCGCGTATTCCGCCTCATCGGCGCGTGCGCCGCGGTCCTGATCAGTGCGACGGCATACACGGTGTGGAACCAGTCCAACGTGAACGAGAAGGTCTATACCGTTTCGCTCTTCACCATCGCGCTGCTGTCCTTTCTCGCATTCCGGTGGCGGGACCGCCTCGGTGTCGGCAAGGATGACAACCTCATCCTCCTGATGATGTTCATCCTGGCGCTCTCCGTCGGCAACCACCTGATGGCATTTCTTGCCGCGCCTGCGATCGTGCTGTTCATCCTGATCGTCGATGCGCGCACGCTCCTGAACTGGCGCCTCTACGCGGCCGGCCTCGTCGTCGTCGTGCTCGGCCTGTCCGTGCACCTG
>DASUXU010000093.1:0-2046 GCA_036377735.1 Longimicrobiales bacterium | reverse complement strand
GACGGTGGTGTTCCGGATGGCATACGTGGCAGGTGCGGGGACGGCGGTGAACTGCGCGCTCGCGGCACCTGCTGGCAGCAGGAGTGCCGCGGCGGCGAGCAGAGAGCCGCGCGCCCGTGCGAGACTTAGCGTCATGGTTGCCTTGTTCGGGGTAGGACGGAAGTTGTCTGCGTCTCGCGATTATCTCTGGGACACACGGGTCGTGTCAACCCGACTGCGTCTTTCGCACCTTGAATGCGGGGGCGGCGCGGCTTAGGATCGAGATTGCAGCAATTTACGAAAGTGATGAGTTGAAATGACGGCACCGAAAGTCCGGGATACCGAAGTCCTGGAGTACCATGACGGCGGGCGACCCGGCAAGATCGAGGTCGTGTCGTCCAAGCCCTGCCTCACGCAGCGCGATCTCTCCATAGCCTACACGCCGGGCGTCGCGCTCCCCTGCCGCCTGATTGCGAAGGACCCGCTCGAAGCCTTCAGCTATACCGGCCGTGGCAACCTGGTGGCCGTGGTGACCAACGGCACGGCCGTCCTGGGCCTCGGCAACATCGGGCCGCTGGCGGGCAAGCCGGTGATGGAGGGCAAGGCTGTGCTCTTCAAGCGCTTTGCCGACGTGAACGTCTTCGACATCGAGATCGCCACGGAGGACCCGGACGAGCTGATCCGGTGCGTCAAGCTGCTGGAGCCGACGTTCGGCGGGATCAACCTGGAGGACATCCGGGCGCCGGAATGCTTCCGGATCGAGCGCGAGCTGCAGGCGATGATGGACATCCCGGTTTTCCACGACGACCAGCACGGCACGGCCATCATCAGCAGCGCCGCCCTGCTGAACGCCCTGGAGGTCGTGGAGAAGGACATCTCGAAGGTGCGCGTGGTCTTCGTGGGGGCGGGCGCGGCCGGTATCGCGTGCGCCAACATGTACATGGAGCTGGGCGTCGACCCTGCGAACATCCTGATGGTGGACAGCAAGGGTGTGCTGTACGAGGGCCGCGACCCGTCGTGGAACGAGTACAAGCTGCCGTTCGTGCGCGCGACCGACCGCCACACGCTCGAGGATGCAATGGAGGGTGCCGACGTGTTCGTCGGCGTGTCCTCGAAGGACCTGGTCACACCGGCCATGGTGCAGTCCATGGCGAAGGACCCGATCGTCTTTGCGATGGCCAACCCCGACCCGGAAATCACCTATGAGGCCGCCAAGGCCGCGCGGCCGGATGTCGTAATCGCGACCGGCCGCTCTGACTATCCCAACCAGGTCAACAACGTGCTCGGCTTCCCGTTCATCTTCCGCGGCGCGCTGGACGTTCGCGCGCGCGCGATCAACATGGAGATGAAGCTGGCCGCTGCGCGCGCACTCGCGGACCTCGCGAAGGAGGATGTCCCCGACGCGGTGCTCAAGGCGTACGGCGGCGACCGCTTCTCCTTCGGCCGCGACTACCTGATCCCGAAGCCGTTCGACTCGCGCGTGCTTACGTGGGAATCCCGCGCAGTGGCGCGTGCCGCGGTTGAGACCGGTGTGGCGCGCGTGCCGATCGACGACTGGGACCGGTACAGTGCGAGCCTGGAGCATCGCATTCTCGGCAAGAGCCATCAGCTCATGCGCACGCTCATCCAGCGCAGCCGCCGCTCGCAACACCGCCGGATCGTCATGCCGGACGCACTGGACGAGATGGTGCTGCGCGCCAGCCAGACCATTGTCGACGAGAACATTGCCGAGCCGATCCTCGTGGGCGACCCCGCGGAGATCCGCGCGCGTGCAGCCGAGCTGGACATCGATCTGACGGGTCTGCGCATCGTCGAGCGGCCGAACGAGGCGCGGCTCGAACGGTATGCACGCCTGCTCGCGAAGGAGCGCGCGGACCACGGCGTGGATGTCGAGAAGGCGAAGCAGCTTTTAAAGGACAACGCCTATTACGGCGTCATGATGGTGCATTCCGGTGATGCCGACGGCTTCGTGAGCGGCATCAACCGCTCCTATCCGGACACCATCCGCCCCGTGCTCGAGATCATGCCGCTCAAGGGCGGCGTGTCCCGCGTCGCAGGCGTCTACTG